>NZ_CP030352.1:937500-1167500 GCF_000876675.2 Novosphingobium sp. P6W | reverse complement strand
ACAGCCGTGCGGCCAGCCTTTCCGACCAGTTCCGCACGCTGATCTCGGGCGCTATCGGCAGTGTCTTTTTCCCGGCCTTCGCGCGTATCCGCGACCGGGGCGAAGACCTCGGCCCGCCCTATCTGCGGGTCTGCGCGGGGTATTCGGCGGTGGTATGGCCCGGCATGGCAGGCCTTGCGCTGGCGGCCGAGCCGATCGTGCGCCTGCTCTACGGTGAGAACTGGATGGGCGTCGCCCCGCTGCTGACGATGATCTCGCTGACCGAGATTCTGCTCGTCGCGCTTCCGCTGGTCAGCGACATACCGATCCTGCTCGGCAAGATGAACCGCCTGCTGGCCTACAACGTCGCCGACACAGTGCTTTCGCTGATCCTGCTTGCGGGCGGCGCATGGCTGGGCGGCGTCGAGGGAGCGGCGGCATCGCGGCTTGTCTATGCGGTGGGCTGGCTGGCGATCTATGCCGGGTTCATGCACCACCTCGTCCGGTTCGACGTGCGCGGCCTGTTCGCCATCTATATGCGTAGCGCGCTGGCGACCGTCGCCGCGATCGTACCGCTCGCGCTGGTCTATGCCTTCTGGGCGGGACCGGCCAGCATCGGCTTCCCGGCGCTGCTTGTCGCCGTGGCGCTGGGGGGGCTGTGCTGGTTTGCCGCGCTGGCCGTGCTACGCCACCCTGCTCTCGACGAAATCCTGGGCATGGCCTGTGCCCTGCCGCCGCTGCGCCCGCTGGCCGCGCGGCTTCGTCCGCACCTTGCCGGAAAGATTTGATGACCCCGCTTTCGACCTGCCGCATCGCTGCTGACAGCCCGGTCCGGCGCGTGCCCCCTCGCCCACCAGAACTGCGTAATTCCGCCTATGCGGGGCAGTTCGACTGGGACACGCTGTTCTACGACGTTTACCGCGTTGGGCGCCGCGTGGTGTTCCAGGGCCCTCCCCTGCTGAACCTGCGCGAACCGGCAGAGCAAAGCGGCTACTTCGCAAAACGCCTGCACGGCCTGTTTCCCCGCGCGCGCCTGATCGAGCGCAACCGCAGCAGCGAATACTGGGTGCGCGAGGATGCCGACCGCATCGTCCTCGACGGACCGCTCGGCCATTACGAGATCGCCGTCCAGCCCAACCTGAGCGCGCGCTTCGCCGGGCGGCGGGTGCTGCACACGCTTTCGCGCAACAACGACATCGCCTGGATACTCGACTGGGTGCGCTTCTACGTCGCCGTGCACGGCGCCGACGCAGTGCTGCTCTACGACAACGGCTCGACCGACTATGCCTCAGACGACCTGCGCGCTTCCCTGTGCGAAGCCTTCCCCGCCCTCGTCACCGAGGTGGTGGACTGGCCGTTTGCCTATGGCCCGCAAGGGGGCATGGCCGGAGCGGTGGACGGCGCGGAAACGCCCTGGGATTCAGATTACTGCCAGACCGGCTCGCTCCAGCACGCGCGGTTCCGCTTTCTGGGCGAGGCGCGCAGCGTGCTCAATGTCGATATCGACGAACTGGTGCTGTCCCCCCAAAACACATCGATCTTCGCGGCGACCGAGCAAAGCCGGCGCGGCTTCATCAAGTTCGAAGGTCGCTGGGTAAGCGCCACCACGCCACACGCGGTGCCGCGCGGACAAGGCCTGCACGGCGATTTCTGGCTGCGCGACGCCGCGGAAACCGACGAATGCCCGCCCAAGTGGTGCGCGGTGCCGCGCAAGGCGAACCGCGTGAAGCATTGCTGGTCCGTCCACAACCTGTTCGGCGCGCGGGCCAACCGGCGGATATCTTCCGAATTCGCCTACGCCCACATGCGCGGCATCTCGCAAGGCTGGAAAGAGAACCGCTGGGACGCGGTCGACCATGACCCGGCCCGCTTCACCCCCGACGAACCCTTGCGCGCGGCCTTTGTGAAAGCCGGAATGCTGCGCGAATAGGTACTGTCTGTCAGCGCACGATCGTTGCACAAATTATAGTGCTTCGCGTAATTTCGTGATAGATTTCCTCCAGCGATAAGAAACAGGCGAGGCCGCACCTCGCCGGGAGGATGCGATGTCGGGAATAAGCCTGGCCCTGGCGATGCTGATCGCCAACCCCGTGATCCTGGGCGCTACGCCCGGCCCGATCACCGGCCCCGAAACGCCCGCCGACACGGTGCAGGCCGAAATGGATCTGCATGCCCGCATGACCATCGACGTCGCGGTCCACGGCCTTGGGCCCTACCGCTTCCTGATCGACACGGGCTCGCAGCGCACGGTCGTCTCCACCGCGCTTGCCGGAAAACTGGGCCTCGCGATGGGACCTCAGGTGCGCGTCGTCGGCATTGCCGGAGTGCACGACGTCGCCACCGCGCAGATCGATTCCATCGATATCGGGCCGCGCTCGTTCTACGATCTCACCGTGCCGCTGCTGGAACGGCAGAACATGGGCGCCGACGGCATTCTGGGCACCGACAGCCTGCAACACCAACGCGTGCTGCTGGACTTTGCCCACAACACCATCAGCATCGGCGATCCGAAGGAGCTTGGCGGAAGACGCGATTTCGAGATCATCGTCCAGGCCAAGCGGCGCTCGGGCCGCCTGATCCTGACCGACGCGATGATCGACGGCGTGCGGACCGACGTGGTTATCGACACCGGGGCCAGCGGTACCGTGGGCAACCGCGCGCTGCAACGCACGCTTGCCCGCAAATCGCGTTCTCAGGACAGGATGACAGGCACGCTCGCCAGCGTCACGGGCCAGGAATTGCCGGTCGACCTTGCCGTGGCCGGGAAGCTGGAACTGGGCCATATCGGCGTGGCCAACGTCCTGATCGCCTATGCCGATGCGCCCGCCTTTCGCGAACTCAAGCTGGACAAGCGCCCGGCGATTTTCCTCGGGATGAGGGAGCTGCGCGCCTTCAAACGGATCGCCATCGATTTCTCGACGCGCAAGGTGCTGTTCGACTTGGTCGAGCCCCAATGATCGCCGCCCCGTTGTGAGGCAGGCCGACGTTCCCCGCCGTTTCCCGATTGTTTCAGCCCGCGTCTTCCCTACATAGCGCCGATGCCTCCAGATACCGCAGTTTCCGATTCCACCGCACGCCATGACGGCTGGCGCACCCTCCTGCGCTTCATGCCTTACCTCTGGCCCGAGAATGACCGGGGCCTGCGGTGGCGGATCATCTGGGCATGCGTATTCATCCTGCTGTCCACGGGCACGCAGCTGGTGCTGCCTTACCTGATGAAGTGGGCGGTCGACCTGATGGGCACGACCGGCCCCAAACTGCTGCAACTCGCGATGCTGGTCGTACTGGGCTATGCTGCGGGGCGCCTGCTGCAGACCCTGTTCGACAACCTGCGCAACATCGTGTTCGAGCGGGTTGGCCAGGACGCCACCCGCGCGCTGGCGGAGAATGTCTTCGGCCAGCTGCACCGCCTGTCCTTGCGCTTCCATCTGGCGCGCCGCACCGGCGAGGTCACCAAGACCATCGAGCGCGGCACCAAGAGCATCGACACGATGCTCTACTTCATGCTCTTCAACATCGCCCCGACCATCCTGCAGCTGCTGGTGGTGGGCGTGATCTTCTACATCAACTTCGGCCCCGGGCTGGTCATCGCCACCGCCGTCGCCATCGCCGTCTACATCTGGGTGACGCGCACGATCACCGAGTGGCGCTCCAAGCTGCGCGAACAGATGAACCGGCTCGACGGGCAGGCCCTGTCGCGCGCCGTCGATTCGCTGCTGAACTACGAGACGGTGAAATACTTCTCCGCCGAAGCGCGCGAGGCAGACCGCTATGCGCAGGCCACCCGCGCCTACGCCGTGGCCGCGGTGAAGAGCGAGAACTCGCTGGGCATGCTCAACATCGTGCAGGGCGTGGTCATCAACCTGCTGATGGCCGGCGCCCTCGGGTGGACGGTGTGGGGCTGGTACAAGGGCCAGTACACTGCGGGTCAGCTGGTCTTCGTCCAGACGTATCTCACGCAGTTGTTCCGCCCGCTCGACATGCTCGGCATGGTCTATCGCACCATCCGCCAGGGCCTGATCGACATGGCCGAGATGTTCCGCCTGCTCGACACCGCCGTCGAGGTACCCGACGCCCCCGGCGCCCCGGCACTGATGATCCGCCAGCCCTCCATCGTCTTCGACAATGTCGTGTTCGGCTATGACCCCGACCGCACGATCCTGCACGGCCTGTCCTTCGAAGTGCCGGCCGGAGAGGCTTTCGCGGTCGTCGGCCCTTCGGGCGCGGGCAAGTCCACCCTCGCTCGGCTGCTGTTCCGGTTCTACGATCCGCAATCGGGCCGCATCCTGATCGACGGGCAGGATATCGCGCAAGTGACGCAGGCCTCACTGCGTGCCGCGATCGGCATCGTGCCGCAGGACTCGGTGCTGTTCAACGACACCATCGGCTACAACATCGGCTATGGCCGTGACGGTGCCGGCGCGGAGGAGATCGACGCCGCCGCACGAGGTGCGGCGCTGACCGGCCTGATCGAACGCCTGCCCAAGGGCCTCGCCACCGAAGTGGGCGAGCGCGGGCTGAAGCTGTCGGGCGGTGAGAAGCAGCGCGTGGCCATCGCCCGCACCCTGGTCAAGAACCCGCCGATCCTGATCCTAGACGAAGCCACCAGCGCGCTGGACACCCGCACCGAGCAAGACATCCTGGCGACGCTGCACCGCGTGGCCGAGCACCGCACATCGCTGTCGATCGCGCATCGCCTTTCGACGATCGCCGATGCGAACCGGATTCTCGTGCTGAACGAGGGCCGCCTCGCCGAAAGCGGCACTCACGCGCAGTTGCTGCGCCGGGAAGGTCTCTACGCCGAAATGTGGATGCGCCAGGCAGCAGAAGCCGAAGCGATGACCGAGGCGGCGGAGTGAGCCGTCAGTACCCCGCCGTTTCGCATAGCGAATCCAGCTTCAGCATCCTGGCATCGTCGGCGCCGTATTTCTCGCGCAGCGCGGGGCGGTTATCGCAGAAGCGCTTCTGGCGGGCGATATCCTGAGGCGTCAGCGCGGCGGGTCTGGCCGCCTGAGCAGTCTGTCTTTCACGCTGCCGCCGCGCCTGTTCCTCCATGCGCGAACGGTTGAAGATGCCCTCCGCCGCTTGTCCGGGGGAAATGATCGGAGCGATATCCTGCGCCGCAAGCGGCGCCGCGGGGGCAGTCATGACCAATAGGGCCATCATCCTGCGGAACATGGTGTTCTCCCAAGTCTGATGTGCGAAACATCGGCAGGCTGACTAACCATCCACGAGGGAACAACCCGAAACCCTGCAGGCCGTGCGGCAATCGCGGCGAAGCTTGCAGGCGCACATACCGGCGGCGCTGGCGGGAACCGGCGCCCCGCTCGGCTGTTTGGCTTGATGACACTATCGTTGCCAGAGGTTCCAGACCAATGAAGCCGTTTCTGGTGGGTATTGGCTCGCTTATGCTGGCCGCCAGCCCGCTCGCTGCCATTCCGATCGCCGTGCCGTCGCAGTCAACATCTGCGGAGGACGGGCAGGAACCGCCGACAATAATCGCCGACGCCGCCCGGGATTCCCGCGCTCTGCGGGATATCCAGACAGAAACGAAGCAGCAGCCGGATCAGGCCATCACTTGACCACGTCGGCTTCGTGCCAGACTACGGCCTGCGCCGCCTTCATGCAATTTTCCGCCGTGTCCCAGGCGAGTGTCGGTGAACCGTAAAGGCGCCATCCCTGCGCCAGTGCCTCGGACACCCGCTCGCAAAAGGCGCGGTCGTCCGCGCCGGTGAGAAGGCGATATACTGGGCGATCTTCAGGCGTCTGGTACATTGCAGGATGTTCCTCAATCCGATGTCAGATGCCTAGCCACTCCAGCCCCGCTGGCAAGTCCCCCCTCGCATAATCCACCTGCAACACCCGCCGCCGCCTGCCGGGCCGTGCGGCATTCGAGGCATGCAGCACCGGGGTGCGATAGACCCAGACATCCCCCATCTCCGCAAGGCAGGCATGGACCGTCAACCCGGCCGCCACGCCGTCCACCTCCGCAGCAGGCACCCGGCCAAGGCGGTGCGATCCCGCCGCAATGAGCAGAGGCGCATTATCCGTGTCCACCGGATCGAGATGGATACGCACGGTCAACATCGCCTCAATCAGGGCAAAAGGCGGCTCGACATGAGTGATCCCCTGCTTGACCGACCAAGGGCCAAAGCCGTCCGCTTCGGCAACTGCGCGCACCGCGATGGTGCGGTCCTGATGCCAGCCCAGCGCCCAATCCGCGCGGTCGTTCTTGTCGAAAAGCACTGCCCTGACCGGCCGGGCATCTGGCCCGAGGACAAGGCAGACAGCGCCACCGACTGGCCCCGCCTGCCCCAGCAACCGCGCAAGGCCGGGATCGCCCGCGATACGTACCCCGGCGCGCCCGTCTGGCCATTTTGCAAGGACGGCCTCGAAATCGGAAAGCTGCGCACACGCCAGGCGCGGGTAAAGGCATGCGCCGTCCCGGTCCAGTTCCAGCCGGGCCAGGACGGTGCTTTCACTCACCCCGGAAAACGCTCGAACTCGGGCAAAGCCGCGAGGTCCTTCATCCAGCCGAGCCGTTCGGCCACCTGGATCTGCACCTGAGGCGACAGGGCGTCAGGATCGTCGAGCGTCGCGACCTGGATGTCGACGAGGCCCGGCAGGTACTCCTCGTTGACGAAATAGAGCCCGGTTCCGCATGTCGCGCAGAAATGGCGCATGGACGCCCCGCTTGAATTGTAGACCGCTGCTGCTCCCTTGGTCAGCACGAACTCGGCAGTCTTGAACGCCCCCCACGCCACGGTCGGCGCCCCGGTCGACTTGCGACAATCGCTGCAATGACACAGCGCGACGTGCTCAGGCTCACCCTCGACGCTGTAGCGCACCGCGCCGCACTGGCATCCACCTTCAAGTTTCACTGCGATTCTCCTTCCCCCGAAGCCTAGCCTACTTATAAGAACATTCAATGAACAAAAAAGGCGCGAGCATCACGCCCGCGCCCTCTTCACCCGTGACCGGAAAATGCCGTTACAGGATGTACTTCGACAGGTCCGCGTTGCTGGCCAGGCCTTCCAGCTTGGCGCGCACATAGGCTTCGTCGATCGTCACCGTCTCGCCCTTGCGATCCTCGGCCTCGAAGCTGAGTTCTTCCAGCAGCTTTTCCATCACCGTCTGCAAGCGGCGGGCACCGATGTTCTCGACGCTTTCGTTGACCTGCGCGGCAATGCGGGCGACTTCGCGGATCGCGTCCGCGGTCACTTCTATGGTCACTTCCTCAGTGCCGAGCAGCGCCTTGTACTGCGCGATGAGGTTGGCGCGGGTTTCAGACAGGATCCGCACGAAGTCCTCCTCGGTCAGCGCCTGCAGCTCGACCCGGATCGGCAGGCGGCCCTGAAGTTCGGGCAGCATGTCGCTGGGCTTGGCGACGTGGAAGGCGCCGCTGGCGATGAAAAGGACGTGGTCGGTCTTCATCGGGCCGTACTTGGTGGCGACGGTGGTGCCTTCGATCAGCGGCAGCAGGTCGCGCTGCACGCCTTCACGGCTGACCGAACCGCCGCGCACGTCGGACACGGCGATCTTGTCGATCTCGTCGAGAAAAACGATGCCGTTGGCCTCCGCGTTCGACAGCGCAACGCGGGCGACGTCGTCCTGGTCCATGCGCTTTTCCGACTCTTCGTCGACCAGCTTGTCCCAGGCGTCAGGCACCTTCATCTTGCGCCGCTTCATGCGGCTGCCGCCCATCTTGCCCATGATGTCCGACAGATTGATCATGCCGACCGAACCGCCCATGCCAGGGATCTCCATCGGCGAGGACGGGCTGTCCTCGACCTCTAGTTCCACCTCGGTGTCGTTCATGGCGTTTTCGGTGATGCGCTGGTGGAAGGCGGCGCGGGTGGCTTCGGAAGCTCCATCGCCGACAAGCGCGTTGAGCAGGCGGTCCATCGCCGCCTTGCTGGCTGCCTCGCGCACCGATTCGCGGCGGCGTTCCTTTTCCAGCCGGATCGCTTCTTCGACGAGATCGCGAGCGATCTGCTCCACATCGCGGCCGACATAGCCGACTTCGGTGAACTTGGTCGCTTCCACCTTCACGAAAGGCGCGTCGGCCAGCTTCGCCAGGCGGCGGCTGATCTCGGTCTTGCCGCAGCCGGTCGGGCCGATCATCAGGATGTTCTTGGGGGTTACCTCGTCGCGCAGGTCCGCATCGAGGTGCTGGCGGCGCCAGCGGTTGCGCAGCGCGACGGCGACGGCCTTCTTGGCGTCGTTCTGGCCGATGATATGCGCATCCAGCGCAGCAACGATCGCCTTGGGGGTGAGATTGTCGTTCATGGTGGTCACCCTCAGACCGTCTCGACCGTCACGCGGTCGTTGGTGAAGACGCAGATGTCGGCGGCGACCTGCATGGCCTTGCGCGCGATCGTCTCGGCGTCTTCCTCGTAAGCGTCGATGGCGCGGGCAGCGGCCAGCGCATAATTGCCGCCCGAGCCGATCGCGGTGATCTGGCTGTGGGCGCCGCCTTCGGGTTCAAGCACGTCGCCATTGCCGGTGAGCACCAGCAGCGTCTCGGCATCGGCGACGATCATCAGGGCTTCGAGATTGCGCAGGTATTTGTCGGTGCGCCAGTCCTTGGCGAGTTCGACGGCGGAGCGCATCAGCTGGCCGCGATGCTGTTCCAGCTTGCGTTCCAGGCGCTCGAAAAGGGTGAAGGCGTCGGCGGTCGCGCCGGCGAAACCGGCAATGACCTTGCCAGCACCATTCTCGTCATGGGCACCGATACGCCGCACCTTGCGCGCGTTCGGCTTCATGACGGTGTTGCCCATGGAAACCTGACCGTCACCGGCGATGACGGTCTTGCCGCCCTTTCGCACACCGATGATGGTCGTACCGTGCCACTCGATCAGGCCGTGGCTAGCCCCGTTGCTGTTCATGCCGGGGATATATGACGGTGGCTGCAAGGTTCAAGTCGCAACCACCAGATCACCCGGATCAGCTGCCGTTCGGGCCGGGACCCTGCGGTGCGGCGCCCGAGCCGCCACCGGCGCCAACCGCACCGATATTGCCGAACAGATCTTCCAGCAGGCTGCGGTGACGGCCCAGCGTGGGCGTGGTGTGGCCGTCGGGGCTGATGCTCGCGACCTGCTCGATGCCGCGCTTGTCGACGCCGGCGACGTTGCCGGCGGGATCGAAGCGCACGCGCATCACCGTCTGCTCCGCAGTACGGGCGCGGCGGAAGGGCGGGGTCTTCACGGTCTGCGAGACGTAGTACCAGTCCTTCTGGCCGAACTGGCTTTCGAAGGTCGGGCGGCCGAGGGTCTTTTCCACCGACATGCGGTTGTCGATGCCGGGCTGGACCGAATCGATCAGCGCCTGGTCGATCAGGTAGCCGCGATGGTCGCTGACCGACGTGCAGCCGCCCGTCAGCACGACAAGCGCCGCAGCCATGCCTGCCACGGCGAGCTTCGCCCCATTAGCCTTGAGGCTCACCTTGCGCATTTCAACACTCCAAAACGTAAGGCAGAACGGCACCGGCCATTGCCAGCAGCCACCAGACCCATATATCGCCCAATGGCCTTAAGGCCCCTGATGCGCCCGCGCAATGGGCGTTGGGGCCGACCGCTTGAATTGCCGCTGAACGAATATGCCCCGAACGAAAGGCCTACCTCGCCCGTGTCCCTGATCTCCCGCCTGCTCGGCAAGCGTTCCGATACCCGCGGCGCAGTGCGCCCGCTGTGGCACCGCGTGGTCGAGATCGCCCGCGAAAAACCCTGGTATGCGGCAGGCGGCATTGCCGACACGGTGCCGGGCCGCTTCGATGCCGTAACGCTGGTCCTGGCGCTCGTCATGTTGCGCATGGAGCGCGACAAGGCGGCCGATGATGCACTGATCGAACCTTCCGTGCGGCTGACCGAATTGTTCGTCGAGGACATGGACGGCCAGCTGCGCCAGTCGGGCGTGGGCGATCTGGGCGTGGGCAAGCGCATGGGCAAGCTGATGAGCGTGCTGGGCGGGCGCATCGGTGCGCTTCGCGAAGCCCTGCCGCTGGACGATACGGCGCTGATCGCCGTGCTGGACCGCAACGTAACCCTCACCGAAAAGGCGGACAGGACGCACCTAGCCGCGCAAGTACGCGCCCTCCACGCGCAGTTGGACGCGCTTTCGGACGAAGATATCATGAACGCCAGGATCGAACGATGAGCGACACACCCATTTCCGCCGCCGGGCCCCGGCCCGAATTCTCCCTCTCGCTCGACGTGCGCCAGGCCGAAGGCAAGGCCCCGCACCTCGAAGCAGGCGAGGCCGAACGCGCTGCCATCGCCAAGCGCTTTTCGCTGGTGCGGATCGACCGGCTGGTAGCCGACCTCGAACTTCACCGGCAGGACCGCGTGGTCGAGGCGCGCGGGCGCTTGCAGGCGGACTTCGTGCAGTCCTGCGCCGTCTCGGCCGAGGATATGGACGTTTCGGTCGACGAGCCGCTCTATTTTCGGTTCGTGCCGGAAACCACCATCTACTCGCCCGACGAGGAAGTGGAACTGAGCGCGGAGGACTACGACGAGATCGAATATTCCGGCACCCACTTCGATATCGGCGAGGCGGTGACGCAGAGCCTGGGGCTGGCGATCGACCCGTTCCTTACCGGCCCCGATGCCGATACCGCGCGCAATACCGTCATGGGCAAGGCAGAAGACCAGGGGCCGTTCGCCGCCCTCAAAGGCCTGAAGCTGGACAAGGGCTGAGGGCTCCGGGCTCCGGCGGTTTTCGCAAACCGCCACAAGACTTTCACGCCGCCGCAATAGCAGTTTCACACGAGCCCCCTAGAGGCCTGCGTAGCGACCATGCTGCGAAGTCCGGGGGGATCGACTCGCGTGAAGCACCTGACCAAGATGTCCATTGCGGGGGCCGCGGCCCTCATCGTCCTGAACATGTCGCGCCCGTCTCCGGCGGCAGCGCCCGAATGGCCTGTCGCCGCCGTGCGGGACGACGGGGTCCTCTCGGTGATGACCTTCAACGTCAAGGGCCTGCCCTTCCCGCTGGCCCACGGCCGCGCCGAGGCGCTTTCCGAGATCGCCGAGCGGCTGCGCAAGCTGCGCCGCTCGGGCCGGCAACCCGACGTGATCGTGCTGCAGGAAGCCTTCATTCCCGAAGCGAAGGAGATCGCCCGGCGCGCAGGCTATGCCCATGTCGCCATCGGCTCGGGCATTGACGATCCCGTGGCCGGAAGCCGCGACAAGGCCGACGACTTCGCCCACGAAGCGTCCTGGCTGCGCGGCGAGACGGTGGGTCGGTGGATCGACAGCGGGCTGGTTATCCTGTCCGATCATCCCATCGTCAAAACGCGGCGCATGGCATTTCCCGAGGGGATGTGCGCGGGCTTCGACTGCCTAGCGGCCAAGGGCGTGCTGGTGGCGTGGATCGCGGTGCCGGGGCGCGGCCGCCCCGTCGCCATCGCCGATACGCACTTCAATTCGCGCAAAGCCTCCGGCGTTGCGATCAAGCGGGCCAACACCGCTTTCGCCCGCCAGGCCAGCGCCGCACGCGCCTTCATCCGCGCCAACGTGGACGAAGGGACAGACCTGATTTTTGGCGGTGATTTCAACATCGGCAAGGATGAAGCGCGGATCGCGGCAGTGCGCGGTCTCGTCGCCGGAGGGCGCGAGGCGACGGAAAGCGTCGACTGCGCCGCCTGCTCGCCCGATCTTCAGGCAGACCTGGCGGCGATCCGCGATCGCGGCAAGGACAAGCTGTATTACCGCTCCGGCGCCAGGGGCGCGATGCGGCTGCGTGATCTGGAAGTACCCTTCGGCACGCGAAACGGCGCCGATACGCTGTCAGACCACATGGGCTACGTCGCCCGCTACACGTTCTCGTAGCGGGCGACCTGCAAGGGCTGGATCAGAACGGGATATCGTCGTCGAGATCGTCGCCGAAGCCGCCGCCCGACGAACCGCCGGTCTTGCCCCACTCGCTTCCGCCCGAGGAACCGCCGCCCGACGAGCCGCCGCTGCGGCCCCAGTCGTCGCCGCCCGACGAACGTCCGCCGCCCGAGGAACCACCTTCGTTCCAGCCGCCGCCACCGCCGCTGCGCTGGCCGCCAACACCACCACCGCCGCCGCCCTGGGCGCCGTCAAGCATGGTCAGCACGCCGCCGATGCCGCCTACCGAGACTTCGGTGGTGTAGCGGTCGTTACCGTTCTGGTCCTGCCACTTGCGGGTGCGCAGCTGGCCTTCGATGTAAACCTTGGAGCCCTTCTTCAGGAAGCGCTCGGCCACGCCGACGAGACCGTCGGACTGGAGCACGACCGAGTGCCACTCGGTACGCTCCTTGCGCTCTCCGGTGGCCTTGTCCTTCCAGGTTTCGGACGTGGCGATGCGCAAGTTGGCGATGCGCCCGCCGTTCTGGAACGACTTTACCTCGGGGTCGGCCCCCAGGTTGCCCACGATGATGACCTTGTTGACGCTGCCTGCCATGGGGAATCGCTTTCGTATCTGAATTTGGCGAACGGGGTAGCGAAAGGCGGTGGCCGGAGCGAGTCAGATGCGCCGGTTGTCTACAGCCCAGCCGCCACCGCGATCCAATAGGTCACGCCTGCCGATATATAAGCCAGCACGAACAGGTAGACGAGCATGAACGTCGGCCACTTCCAGCCATTGGTTTCGCGCCGGGTCACCGCGATCGTCGACATGCACTGCGGGGCGAAGACGAACCACGCCAGGAACGCCAGCGCCATCGGCAGCGTCCAGCGGGCCTTGAGCTGGTCCCCCAACTCCGCTGCCTGCTCGTCCTCGTTGTCACCGGCGTCGACCGCATAAGTCGTCGCCAACGAGGAAACCGCGACTTCGCGCGCGGCCATCGCCGGGATCAGGGCCAGGGCCATGTCGCGGTTGAAGCCGATCGGCTCGACCACCACGGCCAGCGCGCTGGCGACTTTGCCCGCGATCGAAGCATCGACCTGGCTTTCGCCCGGCCCGGCCTTCGGGAAGTTGAGCATCAGCCACAGCACCACGGTGACCATAAAGATGATCGTTCCGGCGCGTCGCAGGAAGATCCAGGCGCGCTGCCACAGGCCGATCGCCATGTCCTTGAGACGGGGCATCTGGTACTTGGGCATTTCCATGATGAAGCCCGAGGCCGCACCTTTGGTCATCGAACTGCGCATCAGCAGCGCTACCGCCATCGCCCCCAGCACACCGGCAAGGTACAGCACCAGAAGTACCAGGCCCTGAAGGCCCACGCCGGCACCGACATTGTTGTTGGGGATGAAGGCGGCGATGATGACCGCGTAGACCGGCAGGCGCGCCGAGCAGGTCATCATCGGCGCGATCAGGATCGTCGTCAGCCGGTCCTTGGGATCGGTGATGGAACGGGTCGCCATGATGCCGGGAATGGCGCAGGCGAAGCTGGACAGCAGCGGAATGAAGCTGCGCCCCGAAAGGCCCACGCCCGCCATCATCCGGTCCATCAGGAAGGCGGCGCGGGCCATGTAGCCCGAGGCTTCCATCGCCAGAATGAAGGCAAACAGGATGACGATCTGCGGCAGGAACACGATGACCGAACCGACGCCCGAGATCACGCCGTCCGTCAGGAGATCGCGCAGCAGGCTTTCCGGCAGAGTTGCCTTCACGGTATCGTGCAGCCAGCCTACACTGGCCTCCAGCGCATCGGCGAAAGGCGTTGCCCAGGCGAACACCGCCTGGAACACCACGAACAGGATGCCCAGCAGGATCAGCGGGCCCAGCCACGGGTTGAGCAGCAGGCGATCAAGGCTGGCATGCAGGCGGTACTGCCGGGATTCGGACAGGATCGCGGCGCCCGCCATGGCGTGGGCGGCAACGCGGCGCTCGGTCGGTCCGATGTCGGTCAGGCCGGGGCCGGCACGGCGCTCCCCCGCATTGGCGATCGCCTCGCCCAGTTCGGCCAGGCCGCGCCGGCGCACCGCCACGGTCGAGATCACGGGCACGCCCAGTTCCTCGGCCAGCACGGCAGGATCGAGCACCAGCCCGTCCCGTTCGGCCAGGTCCACCATGTTGAGCGCGATGACACTGGGCTTGCCCAGCGCCAGCACTTCCTGCGCGAACACGAGGTGCTGTTCCAGGTTCGAGGCATCGAGCACGATCACCAGCACATCGGGGATCGCCTCGCCCTCGAAGGCGCCGCGGATGACCTTGGAGGTCACTTCCTCGTCCGGGCTGGTCGGGTCGAGGCCGTAGGCGCCCGGAAGGTCGGTCATCTCCACCGGTTCGCCGGTGGGCAGCACGAAGCGGCCCGACTTGCGTTCGACGGTGACGCCCGGATAGTTCGCGATCTTCTGGCGGGCGCCGGTCAGGGCGTTGAACAGCGCGCTTTTGCCGGCATTGGGATTGCCGACCAGTGCGACTTTGCGTTGACGGCTCATTTACCAGTGCTTTCCAGGACTTCGACTTCCATGGCGGCGGCATGGGCGCGGCGCACGGCCACGGTCATACGGCCCACGGTGATGGCGATGGGATCGCGTCCGCCCAGGATGCCCCGGTGCGCGACGGAAATACGGGCCCCTTCCTCAAGCCCCAGCGCGCGCAGGCGCCGGGCTTCTTCCTGAACGAGAGCAGACCAGTCGACAGCGACAATGCGCGCGCCCTGGCCGATGGGAAGCAGGTCTAAGGTCATGGCGACGCGCTGCCAGATTACGCCGCAGTTTGCAACTGGATCGCATTAGCTGAAACGTGCGTTTGCCGGATCGCAAGCTTCGGGAAACACGGACGGCAAAGCGCGGGGTCGCACCGGGTTCACGCTCTGCCCGGCGCGGCCAACGATAGACGGGCGGTCCGCCTGCTCGGCAGCGGGCGGAACCGGGCGCCTTACCGCGCGGGGTAGCGCATCCGGCCCAGCAGGCGGGTCATGCTGAAACGCTCGTCCGGCTTGCGCAATAGCTGCGACTTGGCCTTTTCGAAGCGCATGATGCCCTGGATGCGGCGGTCGAGGAAAGCGCGCGTCTCGGCCTTGTCTTCGCTCTTGTCGCGGGCGAAGACGTGGAGCGTGGCGGCATAGATGCTGCCCAGGATCGCGCGCTTGGTGTAGTGGTTGTAATCGGTGGCCTTGTCACCGGCCAGCCGCCACATCGAATCCGCGCTGCGCCACCCCAGCCGCGTCGAAGCGGCGAGGTTCTGCGGCATCGCCATGATCGTGAGTGCGCGGATCAGCGCTTCCTCGCGTCCGGCGACGGCTTCGAGCCGGGCCCATACCAGCCGCTGAATACGTTCGCGGATCGGCTGGTTGGAAAGGGCGGCCGGCGTCACCGCGCCGACCATGGTCCAGTCGACATGGTCGATCCATGCCGTGATCATCGCCATGCCGCCGTCCCGAAAGGCGAAGGCGGCCAGTTCGGGATCGATCCCGGTTGCGGCGGCGGCCTGCGCCACAGCCTGCGCGGACCAGCCGTCGAAAACGGCGGCATCGGCGATGGCAGGCGCCAGTCGGCGGCGCAGTTCGTCGAGGGTTGCGGCATCTTGCGTCATGACCAAAGCCTCAGAACGTCGGGCCATAGACGGGCTTGGCCGACTTGACGTTCTTCTTCGCATAGCTGTCGATCGTGGCGAGCAGGTTCTGGCCGCCCCCTTCGAGCTTGGCGTAATCGCGCGCGCTGCGGCCGGAATTGTCGGAGCGGTCGGGATTGGCGCCGGCTTCGAGCAGCGCCTTCATCATGTTCGCATCCTTGCGGTGGACAGCGAAGATCAGCGGCGTCTCGCCCGCGTCGTTCGACGGATCGGGCGATGCCTTCTGTTCGAGCAGCACCGTCGCCCCTTCGCGCCAGCCCAGGTTCACGGCAAGTTCCAGCGCGGTGCGGCCGCGGTCGTCGGCGCCGTTGACGTTGGCGCCCTTGGCGATGAGATAGTTGAGCCAGGTCAGGTCGCGGCGGGCAGTGACGATGTGCAGCGCGGTTTCGCCGGTGGTTATGTCCTTGGAGTTCACGATCCCGGAGGACTTCATCAGCGCCTCCTCGACCTTGTCGCCTTCCTTCTTCTTCACCGCTTCGAGAAACTTGTAGCCATCCGAGAAATCGGCCCGCGCGGGCCCGGCGATCAGCAGGCTGGCCGCGAAAGCCGGGATGGCAACCTTCAGGACCGCGCGCGAGAGGGCTACCACACCGCGGATCGAAATCTTCAACACCTTGAATTTCCTCCAAGCACAGGATTTTCAGACACGGCCCCGCCACCCGCGCCTTGCATGGCGGCGTTTAGCAGGTCATGAACCGGCGCGCCATGACCTACCTTTTGCGCCGCTTCGCTTTCCTCGCACTCGGGCTTGCCCTTGCCGTGCCGCTTGCCGCCTGCCAGCAGCAGTCTTCGGCAGAGGCGCCGCCGCTGGAGGGTGCCGCCATCGGCGGGCCTTTCACGCTGGTCGACAAGAACGGCAAGACCGTGACCTGGGACCAGTTCAAGGGCCGCTGGCGGATCGTCTACTTTGGCTATACGTTCTGCCCCGATGCCTGCCCGCTCGACGTGCAGGCAATGATGCGCGGCTTCTCGCTGTTCGAAAAATCCCACGCCGCGCAGGCTGCCAAGGTCCAGCCGATCTTCATCACCATCGATCCCGCGCGCGATACGCCGCAGGTGGTCGGTGAATGGACCGCGGCCTTCGGCCCGCGCCTGCTGGGCCTGACCGGCAGCCCGGCACAGATCGACAAGGCGGCCAAGGCCTTCGCCTCCTATTATAAGAAGGGCGAGGAAACCCCCGGCGGTTACCTGATGGACCATAGCCGCATCGCCTTCCTGATGGACCCGGACGGCAAGCCTATCGCCATGCTGCCCATCGACAAGGGGCCCGAGGACGTCTCGGCCGAACTCGCCAAGTGGGTGAAGTGAACGCGCCTAAACCCTCCGCCAAGCCCTTCTGGGAGCGCCCTCTCGACCAGCTCAGCCGCGACGAGTGGGAAGCGCTGTGCGACGGCTGCGGCCAGTGCTGCCTGCACAAGGTCGAGGACGAGGACACCGGTGAGATCTATCACACCAACGTCGCCTGCAAGCTGCTCAATCTGAAGACCGCGCAGTGCAGCGATTACTCGAATCGCCGCAAGTTCGTGCCTGATTGCATGAAGCTGACGCCGGAGACGGCAGGCTCGCTTGCCTGGCTCCCGCCCAGCTGTGCCTACCGTCTGCGCGCCGACGGCGACCCGCTGCCCGAATGGCACTACCTGGTGAGCGGCGACCGCGATGCGGTGCACCGCGCCGGCATGTCGGTGGCCGGCAAGGTCATCTCCGAAACCGTGGCCGGTCCGCTGGAGAACCACATCGTCTGGCCCTACGGCGATGACGGCGACTTCGACGACAGCGACGACGACGATGACGACGACGAGGGCGACGCCCCCTGGGCAGTGCAGCCTCCGGGGCGGAAGGACTAGCCGCGATGCTCGACTGGCTGCGGCGCGACCCCAAGGACGAGGCCATCGTCGAAGTCGCGGGGCGGTATCTGCCGGTGGTGATCCGCCGACTGGAACGTGCGCGCCGCATGACCATGCGCCTCGCCCCCGATGGCAGCGAAGTGCGCATCTCGATCCCGCGCTGGACCCGCACCGCAGAGGCCCTGACTTTCGCGCAGAGCCGTCGTGAATGGCTCACCCGGCAACTTGAAGCCCTGCCCAGCGCCAATCCGGTGGCCGACGGCGCTTCTCTGACATTCCGGGGAGAAACGCTGGCCATCGTCCACGATCCGCTGGCCCCGCGCCGCCCGATCGTCACTCCGGGCGAACTGCGGGTAGGAGGCCCGTCCGATTCGCTCAGCCAGCGCCTCGCCCGCTGGCTTCAGGCAGAAGGGCGGGAACTGCTCGCCGCCGACCTGGCTGAATATTGCGAGCGCGCCGCCCAGCCCTGCCCCGCGCTGGGCCTGTCTAGCGCGCAGCGGCGCTGGGGATCGTGCGCGCACGATGGTTCGATCCGGATCAACTGGCGACTGGTCATGGCGCCGGACATGGTGCGCCGATCGGTGGTTGCGCACGAGGTCGCCCATCTCGTCCACTTCGATCACTCGCCGGCGTTCCATCACTGCCTCAAGACGATCTTCGAAGGGTCGGTGCATGAGGCCAATCGCTGGCTCAAGGCGAACGGCCGCACGCTCTATGTGCCGTTCGGGTAGATTTAGATGCCGTTAGGCACTAGATAGCGCCCATGTCCCCGTTCAAGCGCTCCGGAATCTGGAAAGACGTCAACCCCACCGGCATGGTCGGGGATTTCGTGGAAGTGTGGAAACAGGCCGGCGCCCACCGCTGGCGCATCGCCGCCGTTTCCGCGGCCTGCACGTTCGGCGTGTTCTATCTGATGACCACGCAGGAGGGCAAAGCCCCTCACCTGCCGCCCAAGGTCACGTATATCTCCGTGTTCAAGGCGCACCGCACCGATGCGCAGATCATGGAATCGAACCTCGCGAACCAGAAGAACAAGGAAGCCTGGGCCCGCGAGATGGCACGCCGCGACAAGGACGTGCGCGAGATGTACAAGACCATCGGGCGCATGTCCGGCATCGACGTCGACAAGATCGCCCGCGAAGCCGACGCCGAGGACGCGGCAAGGGACAAGGCCGAGCGCGAACGCATCGAGGCTACTCTCAAGCGTTCGGGCATCGCCAATCCGAAACTTTCGCCGGAACCTGCCGGCCAGTGAGGGAAGACGCGCGCTGGCTTGCGGCAGCCGCCGCGCTGGCCGCACGCGCACGTCCTCTCAGCCGGCCCAATCCGGGCGTCGGCGCAGTGGTCGTCCGCGATGGCCGCGTCGTGGCGCGCGGCTGGACGCAGGCAAGCGGGCGGCCCCATGCCGAAGCCATGGCGCTGACTGCCGCCGGTGAAGCGGCCCGTGGCGCGACGCTCTATGTCACGCTGGAGCCCTGCGCCCACCGCTCGGTGCGCGGCCCTGCCTGCGCCGATCTGGTGAGCGCATCGGGCCTCGCCCGCGTCGTCATCGGCTGCATGGACCCCGATCCGCGCACCTCGGGCGCAGGTATCGCGCGCATCCGCGAGGCCGGGATCGCCGCCGATTTCCTGCCCTCGCCTGCCTGCGCACGCAGCCTTTCCGGTTACCTTGTCTCGAAGCGGCTGGGCCGGCCCGAAGTCACCCTGAAACTCGCCCTCTCGCTCGACGGCTGTATCGCTCTGGCCAACGGCGAAAGTCAGTGGATCACCGGGCCTGAAGCCCGCGCCCATACCCATGCGATGCGCGCCCGTTCGGATGCCATTCTGGTCGGCGGCGGCACCCTGCGCGCCGACAATCCTCGCCTCGACGTGCGCCTGCCGGGGCTGGAAGACCGCAGCCCGCAGCGCTGGGTGCTAACCCGCGGCCCCGTGCCCGAGGACTGGCACGCCTTGTCCTCGCCCGATGAAATCTCCCGGATGGAGGGCATACTGCACCTTTTCGTCGAAGGCGGGGCGAAGACGGCCACGGCCTTCCTCGCCGCCGGACTGGTTGACCGGCTGCTGATCTACCGCGCCCCGGTTCTGCTGGGCGGCCGACCTGCGCTGGGCGACTTCGGCCTTTCCGCGCTGGCCCACGCCCACGGCCAATGGCGCCTGAGCGAACGCCGCCAGCTTGGCAGCGACACGCTCGAAGTCTACGACGCGCGAAATCCCACCGACAGCCCCTCGGAAAGCTAGACCCATGTTCACCGGAATCGTCACCGCCGTCGGCACCATCCGCGAAGCCCGCCAGGCAGGCGACCTGCGCGCTGTCATCGCCTGCCCGTTCGATCCCGCAGGCATCGCCATAGGCGCCTCGATCGCCTGTTCGGGCGTGTGCCTGACCGTGGTGGACAAGGGCGGCACCGCCGGAGATGCATGGTTCGCGGTCGACATCTCGGCCGAATCAGTGGCCCGCACGGTGCCGCAGCGCTGGCAGCAGGGCGGACACCTCAACCTCGAACCCGCGCTCAAGCTGGGTGACGAGCTGGGCGGCCATATCGTCACCGGGCATGTCGACGGGGTGGGCACCGTGGTCAGCATCGAACCCGTCGGCGATTCGCACCGCTTCGTGATCGCCGCACCCAAAGAACTGGCGCCTTACATCGCTCCCAAGGGCTCCATCACCGTCGACGGCGTCTCGCTGACCGTGAACGAGGTGAGCGACGAGGCCGACGGCACCTGCCGCTTCACGCTCAACATCATCCCGCACACCGCCGAAGTCACCACCATCGGCGCGATGCGCGAAGGCAGCGGCGTGAACCTTGAGATCGACGTGCTGGCTCGCTACCTCCAGCGGATGCAGTCGCTGCGCGGTTGAGAGTAAAGATCTGAATTTCAGGTTCTTTCACGCGCAGGTTCCAACCGTTCCCCCCGCCTGCCGCCCGTTTCACGGCAGGGCTGTGGCAACCCCGGCGAACTTCGGGTGTTGCGAAGGGATAGCTGGAAGAGGGACAATAATGCGCGGGACACTGTTTGCCTGAACCGATAAGCGCCGAAGCGCGCCGCCGATCCGATGCGATCCGCGTTGCCCGTGTCATCTGCATAACCGGCGTCGTCTACGTCCATGCGTGGACGGGCCTCGACGGAAACAGTCTCGAACTGGCCCGGGGCACCCCACAGGAAGTATTCCGCTGGGTGCTGATGGAAGTGTTCGGCCGCAGCGCCGTGCCTTTGCTGGGCCTCATTTCCGGCTGGCTGGTCGCGGGATCGAGCCGCACCCGCGACTGGCGCTCGCACATCGCCCGCAAAGCCCGCACGATCCTGCTGCCGATGGTTCTGTGGAACGTGCTGGCGATCATCCTCGTATCGGGCGCGGCATGGCTTCTGGGCCTTGCTGCACCAGTGCCGCAATCGCTGCGCTGGCTGATGGAGGAGACCCTGATCCTCACTCACCCGCCCGATATCAACGTGCAGATGCCGTTCCTGCGCGATCTGTTCCTGTGCATGGTGCTGGCCCCCCTGCTGGTACGCCTGCCGACCTGGACGCTGGGCCTGCTCGCGCTTGCCGCAGCGGCCTGCCACATCGCCGGCATCGGTCCGCCGGTGATCCTGCGCGCCTCGATCCTGATGTTCTTCACGATCGGCATCATCGCGCGCCGCAGCGACCTTGCCGAGCGCGTGGCCTACGCGCCGCTGCTGCTGGCCGTCCTGCCCTTCGCGGTGCTGATGCCGCTGCATCTCTATGTGTCGCTCGGCGATGCGCGTCCCTTCGACGACGCCTCGACCGCCGCGCTGGACCTTGCCGCGCGCGTCGCCGCCTCGATCGCCGTCTGGCGCCTTGCCTGGGAACTGGCGGCGAGCCGCGCGGCTCGGCCTCTCCAGCGGATAGAGCCCTACATGTTCTTCTACTTCTGCGCCCACCTCATCCTGCTGTGGCTGTTCGGGCCGCTGGTGGGCAAGCTGACGGGAAAGCTCGGCTCGCCGTTCTATCCGGTTTACCTGCTGGCCCAGCCGTTCCTGATCCTGGCCGCCGTGATCGCGATAGCGCAGGGCCTGATCCGCGTAGCCCCGGGCGCAGCGAAAGTGCTGAGTGGGGGCAGGCTGACCCGCCTCACCCCCGCCGCTGCGGCCTGACGCCGGTTACATTCGGAAAAACAGGGGTCCCGGCGCAAGCGTCAGCGAGATGAGGCCCCAAAGCGCGACCGCGATGAGGACGCTGCCGATCCACTGCGTCATGTTCCTGCCCGAGGCGCGCCGGGTCACCAGCGCCCCCAGCGGCGCGGCGACCACGCCGCCGATCAGCAGTCCCGAAGCGGCAAGCGCGAAGGACTGAAGGCCCAGCGAACCGATGAAGGCCGAAAGCACGGTGACCGACACGAAGAACTCGGCCGCATTGACCGTTCCCACCGCCATGCGCGGAGTCATCCCCTGCGCGATCAGGCTGCCTGTCGTCACCGGGCCCCAGGCACCCCCGAACGAATCGAGAAAGCCGGCGACCAGTCCCAGCGGACCCACCATGCGCATCCGCCGATAGGCCTGCGCCCGCCGCGCCCCGCGCCACGTGAGGTAAATGCCCACGGCCGCCAGATAAACCAGCACCACCGGCCGCACGAAATCGAGATGCAGGTGCGTCAACGCCCATACGCCGGTCAGGCCGCCGGCAATGCCGGGGATGACAAGGCGCGCGAACAGGGGCCAGTCGACATTGCGCTGCAAGGCATGGGCAATGCCCGAGACGCCGCTGGTGAAACTTTCCACGGTATGGGTGACCGAGGATGCCATCGCCGGTGGCAGGCCAAGTATGACCAGCAGGGAATTGGCAATGACCCCGAAGGCCATGCCCAATGCGCTGTCGACCAGTTGAGCCAGGAACCCCGCGACGATGAAAGGGGCAAGGTCCGCCCAGGGGATCGCAGAAAGATCGATCATGCCCCGCCTCCCTTGCGCGCGCCGGTCCTTCGCCGCGATTTGCCGAAGCGGCCTGCCGGAGCGGTCAGCAGGAACAGGATCGGGAAGCTCAGCGCCAGCACCGAAAGAACGCCGCTGACGATCGCGTCGGCGCCGACCAGCCAGGGTAGCACCGCCGCCCAGATCGCCACCGCCAGCACGACCATGAGCGTGCGTTCCTGCGCGCGGTCGTCGAGGTGGTTGAGTTCGGACGCCACGCGCCCCTCGAACAGCGAGCGAAGGCCGATCCCCACCGGGCTGCGGCGATCGACCAGCATTCGGGGGAAGCTGGCCTGCACCAGCGCGCCGATCCCTGTCGCGACCATGCGCAGCCCCACGGCGCTGGCGAAACGGCGGAACTCGGTATTGCGGTCGGTCAGCGCGCGCAGGCCCGCGCGGCCGCCGAAGACCATGTCGGAAAGCGCCGTGCTTTCAGCCGGCAAAGGCTCGCGCTCGCGCGCTGCGTCCTGCGTTGAGACGACCCATTCGAGGATGGCGGTCGGCACGTCCATCGCGGTCGCCCGTTCCAGCCCCTGGAATCCGGGGGCGGAATTGGCCTCGCAGATACGGTAGCCGTCCTCGTCGAACAGGATGTCGATGCCGGTGATGTCCAGTTCCAGCACGTCGGCTGCCTGTACCGCCAGTTCGGCCATCTCCTGCGGCGGGTTGTAGGCAACCCCCACCCCGCCCAGCGAGACGTTGGATTTGAAGCCGCCCGTCAGCGAGCGCCGCTCCATCGCCGCGACCACCCGGCCGCCCACCACCAGCACGCGCACGTCGCGGCCGTGGCTGGCACGCACGTAATGCTGGAGGATGAAGTCCGCCTTGGCATCCGCGCTTTCGAGCAGGCCGGCGAGATCCTCGAACTGGCTGCGATCCTCGCACTTGAGGACGCCGGCCCCGCGCGTGCCCTTCAGCGTCTTGACGATCACCGGGAAGCCCAGTTCCCGCTCGACCAGGTCGATGTCGATCGGGAAGGTACCCAGGATCGTGCGCGGGATCGGCAGACCGGCGCGATTGAGCGTCTGCAAGGTGTGCAGTTTGTCCGCCACCGTCTCGATCGTCGCCGGGCCGTTGACCAGGCGCACGCCGCGCCGCTCGATGTGGCGCAAAAGGGCCAGCGTGAAATAGTCGGTCTCGGCGCCGGTGCGGCAGATCACGAAGTCGGGCCGCGCCACCGGCTGCCCCTGGTACTTAATCGCCCAGTCTCCCCCGGTGCCCACCACCAGTTCAAAGCGGTGCGGCTGGAAGACGTGCAGTTCGATGCCCATCGCCCCCGCCGCCTCCTGGAAACGGAAGACCTCGGGCACTTCCGGGATCGCCGGGTCGAGTTCATGCTGAAAGAGAATCCAGCCGCGCAAAGCGATATGTCCCCCGATAGGCTGTTGTCATGGTGCGAAAACGAGATGGCCTCCGCGTGTACGGTAGGCCGGCCCTTCAGGCGTAAATCTTGCGGCAGCGGGGGATTTCAGGATGATGGTCCTGTTGTCCTGCATTGCCGCGCGCCCTAGGTAGGACGCAATCACGAGGCAGGAAAGGCCTTATCGCTTGCAGACCGCCGACAATGCACCCGATACCGCAGATACGCCCGCCGACATGATCGCGGTCCCCGGCGGCACGTTCACGATGGGATCGGAGCGTTTCTATCCCGAGGAAGCGCCTCTGCGCCGGGTCTCGGTGGACGCCTTCCTGATCGACCGGACGCCAGTGACCAACCGCCAGTTCGCCGCTTTCGTCGAGGCCACCGGCCATGTCACCGTGGCCGAAATCGCGCCCGACCCCAAAGACTACCCCGACATGCTGCCCGGCATGGACCGCCCCGGATCGCTGGTATTCCACAAGAGTGCCGCTCCGGTCGACACATCGAACCCGGCCAACTGGTGGCGCTTCGAATTCGGTGCATGCTGGCGTCAGCCGCTTGGCCCCGGTAGTGATATCGAAAGCCTGGGCCTGTGGGACCACCCGGTCGTCCAGATCGCCTACGGCGATGCCGAGGCCTATGCGAAATGGGCCGGCAAGGACCTCCCCACCGAAGCCGAATTCGAATTCGCCGCGCGTGGCGGCCTGGAAGGCAGGGACTATGCCTGGGGCGACGAACTGTCTCCCGGCGGCACCATGATGGCCAATACCTGGCAGGGCCTGTTCCCCTTCGCCAACCAGATGCTGGACGGGTGGGAGCGCACGTCACCGGTCGGCACCTATGCGCCGAACGGCTACGGCCTAGTCGACATGATCGGCAACACCTGGGAATGGACCAGCGACTGGTGGAGCGAGAAGCCCGAAACCCCGAAGAAGGCGGCCGGCAAATCGTGCTGCACCCTCAGCAATCCGCGCGGCGGCAAGCTGAAGGACAGCCTCGACCCTCGGCAGCCGGGCGTGCGTATCGGGCGCAAGGTACTCAAGGGCGGATCGCATCTTTGCGCCCCCAACTACTGCCAGCGCTACCGCCCCGCCGCCCGCCATCCCGAGATGATCGACACTTCCACCTCGCACATCGGTTTTCGCTGCGTGGTGCGCAAAGGCTGATCGCTGCCCGTCCCAAAACGAATGAACGGTTTGTTTAGGACAACCTGCTAAGCGGCCTTCACGTGCGACGGAGCACGCGCGACGGGGGCTCGCGAGACGGGGTTCGGGGTTACATGGCGGTTGATGCGCAAACGATGATGTTGCTGACGGATGGCATTGCCTTCGTCGCCGCGACATTCCTCCTGATCGAGTGGCGTTCGCTACGCGAGCGTTTCCTCTTGAGCTTCGCGCTGGGTTTCCTGTGCATCGTCATCGGCTGCTCGCTGGCGCCGTTGCGGGAAGCAGGGTCTTTCTACATCGGCATCTGGCTTTCCAACTCGATGGTGCCGCTTGCGCACTTGTGCTTCCTGCACGGTGCTGCCGCTTTTGCCGGTCGCCGGCTGGCGCGCGTCTGGTTCTTCGCTCCCGCCCTTTGTTCGGCGCTAATGGCCGTTCCGGGCATGGATGCCCAGGCGCTTTCGCTGTTCAACGCCAGCTGCGTCGCCGCGCTTTCGCTGCGGGCCGCAGGCATACTGCTCGGCGAGAGGCGAACGAACGGCTCGGAGACGCAGATGCTGCTCTGCACTTTTCTGTTCCATGGCAGCTTTTACGCGGTGAAGGCCTTTTGCGCCTTCGCCCCCGGCGCTTTCATCAGCCTCTACAACTACACCGGCACCATGATCGTGATTTCGCTGTTCGAGGGCGTGCTGGTGGCAGTGGCGTTGGCCATGTCGATCGCAGGCGCCCTGCGCCGGCGCCGTGAGCACCGCGTCACCCTGCTGGCGCAAAGCGATCCGCTTACCAGCCTGCTCAACCGCCGCGGTTTCGAGGCGCAGGCCAAGTCCCTGCTTGCCCGCGCCGGGAAAGACGGCGGCGCACTGCTGCTGATCGACGTCGACCATTTCAAGGCCGTCAATGACAGCTTCGGCCATCAGGAAGGCGACCGCCTGCTGGTCGCCCTTGCCGACTACCTGAAGCTCAAGACCCCCGTCGATGCCGTGATCGGCAGGCTTGGCGGAGACGAATTCGTCGTCATCCTGCCCCGGTTCGATGAAGGCGCCGCACTCCAGTTCGCGCAAGGCCTGTGCTCGGGCTTCGACCGCCGCGTGGGGCCGCAGCACTGCGGCACCCTCAGCATCGGCTGCGCCTCGTTCGTCGCGGGCACCATCGACCTGACCGAAGCTCATCTGCAGGCCGACCGCGGCCTTTACGATGCCAAGAGCAAGGGCCGCAACCGCCCCGGCCTCGACCCGCAAAACCTGGCCGGTTATCAGGACGAAGGACCCTTCTTCTTCCCCTTGGCAGCGGCCGGCTGACGATCGCCCGCAGCCTTTGCCGGTGTTCCTTTTCGGCCTTCCCGCAAATGACCGATTGACCGGGAACCCCTTGAAGGCAGATGTGTTTTTCGCGCACGAATGGCGTGCCGATACTGCGCCATGCGGCGCGCGAAGGGATACGCAAGGCGAATGACGCGCAGCGAAGATAACGACACCGGGGTCATGGGACTCTCTGGTGATCTCGCACGCCGCATCGCCGCGCACGACTGGGCAGCGACCGCCCTCGGCCCGATCGCGAACTGGCCGGTCAGCCTGCGCCATACCGTGCGCATGATGTTGCCCTCTCCCGTGCCTCTGGTGCTGCTGTGGGGCTCCGAAGGCGTCATGCTTTACAATGACGCCTATTCGAAATTGGCGGGCGGGCGCGACAGCCGCCTGCTCGGCTCCAACGTACTCGACGGCTGGGACGAGGTCGCGGACTTCAACGCAAACGTGATGCGCGTCGGCCTTTCCGGAGGCTCGCTGAGCTACCGCGACCATGCGTTGACGCTTCACCGCGATGGCCATCCCGAGGAAGTGAGGCTGAACCTCGACTATTCGCCGGTCCCGGGCGACGATGGCAAGCCGGCCGGCGTGATCGCTATCGTGGTCGAAACCACGCAGACCTACAAGGCCCGCGAAGTCCTTGAGGAAAGCGAGACGCGCCTGCGCTTCCTCGACACGCTTTCCGGCGCCGTGGCGGATTGCCGGGGAGCGGACCAGATCCTCGAGATCACCACCCGCCTCACCGCGCAGCACCTTGGCCTCTCCAACTGCGCCTACGCCGACATGGACGAGGCGGGAGACGGCTTTACCATTCGCGGCAACTGGCATGCTGCCGGATCGCCCTCGATCGTCGGGCACTACCGCCTGTCCGATTTCGGCACGCTGGCGGTGCGCGAACTGAACGCCGGACAAGCGCTGGTCATCAACGACAACGCCGCCGAACTGCTACCTGAGGAGGCCAGGACCTTCCAGTCCATCGGCATTGCTGCCACGATCTGCGTGCCGCTGGTCAAGGAAGGCCGGCTGACCGCGCTCATGGCCATCCATGACAGCAGCCCGCACCGCTGGAGCGACTACGAACTGAGCGTCATCCGCGAGGTAACCGAACGCTCATGGGCGCACGTCCAGCGCGTGGGCGCG
Source organism: Novosphingobium sp. P6W (assembly GCF_000876675.2). Classification (GTDB taxonomy): domain Bacteria; phylum Pseudomonadota; class Alphaproteobacteria; order Sphingomonadales; family Sphingomonadaceae; genus Novosphingobium. The sequence goes on along the minus strand of NZ_CP030352.1, from coordinate 1,140,292 downwards.
GAAGTGCTGCTGCGCGAGCATGAGGAATACAACCGCCAGATACTTGATGGAGCGACGGACTACGGCATCGTCGCAACCGACCTGCGCGGCAACATCACTCTATGGAACGCCGGGGCGAAAGTGATGCTTGGCTGGACGGAAGCCGAAGTGCTGGGCCAGCCGATCGACCTGCTGTTCACCGCCGAGGACCGGGGCGCCGGACGCCCCGCCGCAAAGCGGCACGAGGCGCTCGAAACCGGCCGCGCCCACGATGCGCGCTGGCATGTGCGCAAATCGGGAGAACATTTCTGGGGGCTGGGCGAGATGACCCCGCTGCGCGACAACAGCGGCGCCGTCATCGGCTTCGTCAAGCTGCTGCGCGACCGCACTCACGAGCATGAAGCACAAGAAGCCCTGCGCCTGAGCGAGGACCAGCTGCGCCGTGCCCAGGTGGCCGGCGGCATCGGCCTGTTCTCGGTCGACATCGCCGCCAATACGATCACCGGCACCGATGAACTCTGCCGCATCTTCGGCGTCGAGCAACAAGGGGTTTTCGCGCCGGAGATATTCGAGAACATGGTCGTTCCCGAAGACCGCGAACGAACCTCGAACCTGTCCAAACGGCACGGCGGCGCCGCCCTGCTCGACGTCGAATACCGCATTCACCGCGCCGATACCGGCGAGGAACGCATCCTCGCCCGCAAGGCCGATTTCGAATTGGACGACGCCGGCAATCCCGTGCGCATGGTCGGCGTGGTGCAGGACGTAACCGAGCGGTATCGGACGCAGCGCGCCCTCGAAAAGAGCGAGGCGCAGTTCAGCATGCTGGCGCAGAACATGCCCACGCAAGTCTGGACCGCGCGCGCCGACGGCCGGATGGACTGGTTCAACGACCGGGCCTACGCTTATGCCGGCGAACAGCGCGGCAGTTTCGAGGAGGATGGCTGGGCCCGGATCGTCCACCCCGACGAGCGCGGCGCCGTGCTCGAACGATGGGCCCGGTCGGTCGCCACCGGCGAAGTCTACGACACTGAAATGCGCCTGCGCGATGCTGCCGGGCGTTACCGCTGGCACCTCGTCCGCGCCCTGCCGCTCACCGATGCGCGCGGCGCCATCGCCGCATGGGTGGGCACCAATACCGAGATCGAGGCGCAGAAGCAGGCCGAAGCCGCATTCGCCCAGGACCGCGACCGGCTATGGACGATCACCCGCGATCTGATGCTGGTCTGCGATTTCACCGGCACCATCACGGCGGTCAACCCTTCCGCCGAACGCCTGCTCGGCTGGCACGAAGGCGAGATGCTGGGCCGCCGCATTGCGACCTTCATCCACCCCGAAGACCTTGAGGTGACCGCCGCCGAAGTCGCCAAGCTGTCCACCGGCAAGCGGACCGTCGCTTTCGAAAACCGATACCGCGCGCGCGACGGCGATTACCGCCTGCTGGCCTGGACCGCCGTGCCCGACGAACAGCGCATCCATGCCATCGGCCGTGACATCACCGATCAGCGGGCCGTCGAGGAAGCTCTGCGCCAGAGCCAGAAAATGGAAGCGGTGGGCCAGCTTACCGGCGGCATCGCCCACGATTTCAACAACCTGCTGCAGGGTATCACCGGCAGCCTCGACGTCATGCACAACCGCCTCGCGCAGGGCCGCACCGGCGACCTTGATCGCTGGCTGACGGGCGCGCGCGCCTCGGCAGAGCGGGCGGCGGCATTGACCCACCGCCTGCTCGCCTTTTCGCGCCGCCAGCCGCTCGATCCCCGCCCCGTTCGTCCCAATCCGCTGGTCGCCTCGATGGAGGACATGCTGCGCCGCACGCTGGGCGAGCATATCGAGCTGGAATTCGTGCTGGCCGGCGGCCTGTGGCTGACGCAGTGCGACCCCCACCAGCTGGAAAGCGCGATCCTCAATCTGGTCATCAACGCCCGCGATGCCATGCCGGGCGGCGGCAGGCTGACGATAGAAACCTGCAACGCCCACCTCGACGGCCACTATGCCGCCCGCCAACGCGACGTGAAGCCGGGCCAATACGTGTGCATCGCCATCACCGACACCGGTGTCGGCATGAGCCGGGAAACCGCCGCGCGCGCTTTCGAGCCGTTTTTCACCACCAAGCCGATCGGCCAGGGCACCGGGCTGGGCCTGTCGATGATCTACGGCTTCGCGCGGCAGTCCGAAGGCTATGCCCGGATCTATTCCGAGGAAGGTATCGGCAGCACGATCAAGCTGTACCTGCCCCGCCACCACGGCGCCGAGAGTACGCCGGACGAACCTGCCTTGCAGGACAGTCTGCCGATTGCCCGCCAAGGCGAAGTGGTGCTTGTGGTGGAGGATGAACCGGTAGTGCGCGGGCTCATCCTCGAAGTGCTGGACGAACTGGGCTACCAGGCGATCGAGGCTTCGGACGGCCCTGCGGGACTGGCGATCCTGCAATCCCGGCGCCGCATCGACCTGCTCATCACCGACATCGGGCTGCCCGGTCTCAACGGCCGCCAGGTTGCCGATGGCGGCCGCGCCTCGCGCCCCGGTCTCAAGGTGCTGTTCATGACCGGCTATGCCGAGAATGCGGCAATGGCTTCAGGCTTCCTCGAACCGGGAATGGCCATGATAACCAAGCCTTTCGCCATCGACATGCTCGCGGGAAGAATACGGGAGATCATAGAAGGGTAAAACGCGGCTTGCCGAACTCCAAGCACACTGCCAAGAGATCGACACAATTCGGTGCGCTTCCTGCATCTTCAAGGGCCTGTCGATGTCTGAGGAACCATCCAACTTCAATGGAATGCGCGTGCTGGTGGCGGAAGACGAGTTTCTCGTCTCGATGCTGCTGGAGGAAATGCTGGCCGATCTGGGCTGCGAAGTGGTCGGCCCATATGCCACGCTTTCGGCCGCGCTCGACGGCGCACGCAACGAAGCATTCGATGTCGCCGTGATCGACCTCAATCTCGCCGGTGAGAAAGCCGACCCGATCATCGCCGAAATCGCTTCGCGGGAAATCCCGCTGGCCATCGCCAGTGGCGGCTATGACGCTGCAAGCGGTCATCGGCCGACCGCGCTGCTGGACAAGCCCTACAGCTCCGCCCAGCTGGAGCGGGCGATGCTGGTGCTGCGCGAGGCACTCGACGCCGGCTAATAGCAGGCGACGTGTCCCCGGATCAGACCGCGACCAGAACGAACGGTATGGTCACGTAACCGCGCACCGACATCGGCGTGCCGCCGTTCATCATCGGCGACCAGCGCCAGCGCTTCACTGCCTGCAGAGCCGCCTTGTCCAGACGCTGGCTGCCGCTGCTGCCCGCGACCTGGATATCCCTTACCGTACCGTCGGCGCCCACCAGCACCAGCAGCTTCACGGTGCCCTGCTCATGCGAGCGGCGCGCCTCGGTCGGGTAGGTCGGCGGCTTGGCGAAGAGAACCTTGCTCGACAGGTCTCCGCCTTCCATCGTCGTTGACGGAGCCGGGGCGACGGCAGGCGCCGCGCTGGTCTTCACGCCTTCGCTGGTGACCGTTGGCGGCGCGGGCGGCGGCGGCGCATCGACCATGACCTGCACTGGACCGGGCGAGGGAAGCTCTATCATAGGCCGGGGCGCGACGGTCTGGGTCATCGCCGCCTCGGGCGTTTCCAGCTTGGTCGGCTCGGGAGGCGGCGGCGGGGTCACGTCCAGATCGCGCACGTCCACGGTCGTCAGGCGCGCATGCTCCTTGTGCGTGGCAACCATGTTGAGCGTCGCCATCGCCGCAGCGATAGCCAGAATCGCGCCCGCCGAGGCGAGGAACGCCACCGGCCGCGCCCGGTTCGAGGCCTGATAGACCGATCGTTCGTAGGCGACCTGTGCCGCCCCGCTCATCACTGCCGCCGATTCGCCCGCGGGGTGCCGAACCCCTCCCGCGAACTCGGCGGAAGGGTCGCGGATCACGACCGAGGCCAGAATACGGGCGAACTCATCCAGCTCGGGAACCGCGAGTGTCGCCAATTGTAATCTCCTGCCAACCCCTATTGCGAGTGATTTGCATATACACTAAGCACCGCGTCGTCCAGAGGGAACGCGGCTTTTCAAAAAACGTGCGGCGCGCATTACTGCCGAATTTCTTCCCTCGCCCGAAAAACAAGGATGCGACACGTTGGAAGCTGCCGATGCCCTAGAACAACGCGCCGAAAATTCGCGCGTTACAGGTGCTGCGGCCAGCGGTGACACCGTGCAGTCCATAGCCCGCCCGAAAACCGCGAAGCAGGGCAAGAAGAAGAACAAGAAGGCCCGCGCCTTCTGGCTCAAGCAACTTCATACCTGGCACTGGGTCAGCGCGGCGGTTTCGCTGGCGGCGATGTTCCTGTTCTCGGTCACCGGCATCACCCTGAACCATGCGGCCTCGATCGGCGCGGAGCCGGTGGTGACCAAAAGCGAGGGCAAGTTGCCCGCCGCCCTGCTGGCAAGGCTCCACGCCACCGGCGATGCGACCGACCCGCTTCCCGCCGACGTGGCGAAAGCCGTGGCCGGCGCGGTGCCGCTGAACCCCGCGGGGCGCGCCGCCGACTGGTCCGCCGAAGACGAAGTCTACATCGCCATGCCCGGCCCCGGGCGCGACGCCTGGGTCAGCATTGACCGCGCCACCGGCGAGGTTGCGGCCGAAGTGACCGATCGCGGCTGGATCTCCTATCTCAACGACCTCCACAAGGGCCGCAATACCGGCGATGCGTGGTTCTGGTTCATAGACCTGTTCGCGGCCGCCTGCGTGCTGTTCACGTTGACCGGGCTGTTGCTGCTGCAACTTCACGCCAGGCACCGGCCCATGACCTGGCCGCTGGTGATCCTCAGCCTTATCGCGCCGCTGCTGCTGGCGCTCCTGTTCATCCACTGACGAGAAAGCCCGTGATGACACCATCGAAGATCCTGCCCGCGCTGCCCCTGCTGGTCGCCGGAACCATCGCCACCCCCGCGCTGGCCGCGTCGGTGACGATCACCATCCCCCAGATCAAGGTGGCCGAATACCACCGCCCCTATGTCGCCGGCTGGGTGGAGCCTGTCGGGGGCGGCAACGCGCGCACGATCTTCGTATGGTACGACGTCAAGAAGGCTGGCCGCGAGCCGGGCACCAAGTGGCTGGCAGACCTGCGCACCTGGTGGCGCAAGGGCGGAAGCGCGATGAAGATGCCTGCGGACGGCCTCACCGGCGCCACCCGCGCGCCCGGCAGCTATACCGTCGCGATCCCCGCCAACCTTCCCGCCGGGCAATACGTCCTCAAGGTGGAAGCAGCGCGCGAGACCGGCGGACGCGAACTGGTTTCGGTCCCGTTCTCGGTCCCGGCCAAGGGCGGCTCCGCATCGGGCAAGACTGAACTGGGCACCATCACCATTCGCTGAGCTGGCACCATTCGCTGAGCGGGCACCGTTCGCTGACTTTCACGACCGTTTTCTTCCAAACAGGGGAATTGAAATGCGTTTCCGCACCATTCTGATCGCCGCCGCCGTATCTTCGGCGCTGGCAACGCCGGCCCTTGCGCATCGCATGTGGCTGCTGCCTTCGACCACCACGCTGGCTGGTACGAGCGAATATGTCACCGTCGACGCTGCCGTGTCGAACGACCTGTTCTACGCCGACCACGTCGCCCTGGACCCCGCGCAAGTGTCAGTCTGGGCGCCCGACGGCAGCGAAGGCAAAGTCGAGAACGCATCCAAGGGCCGGTATCGCGGTACGTTCGACGTTGCGATCAACAAGCCGGGCACTTGGAAGATCGGCATGAACCGCTCCTCCATCGGCGGCACCTTCAAGGTGGGTGCCGAGGAATGGCGCGTGGGCGGACGCGGCCGTCCCGCTGGCCCTCCGGGCGCCCCCGGTGCTGGCGGTCCGGGCGCAGGTGGTCCGGGCGGCCCAGGTGGAACGCCGCCGCGCATGGTTGCCACGGTTGCCGATATCCCGGCCAATGCGACCGACATCAAGCTGAGCGAATCGCTGACGTCCTACGCCGTTTACGTATCGTCCGATGCGCCGACCAAGGGCGTGCTGACGCCGACCGGCAAGGGCCTGGAGTTCGATCCGGTCACCCATCCCGACGCGCTCGTATCGGACGAGGAAGCCAGCTTCCGCTTCCTCGTCGACGGCAAACCTGCCGCCGGCGTGAAAGTCACCCTGATCCCGGGCGGCAAGAAGTACCGCGAGGCCGAAGACGGCCAGGAGCTGACCACCGGCACCGACGGCGTGGTGCGCGTGAAGTGGCCGGTCGCCGGCATGTACTGGATGAGTGCCAGCGCCGAAGACAACAAGGCCAGCGACAAGCGCGCGCAGACCCGCCGCATGTCATTCGGCAGCACGCTGGAAGTCGTGGCGCCCTGATCGCCTGACATCCCAAGCCATGCGTTTCGCCGTCCCGCTCGAGATCGACCCGACCTGCTTCGCCACATGGCGGCAGGACAACCCGGTCGCCTCGATGGACGGCGAGACCATGGGCACCAGCTGGCGCCTCAAGCTCTCCGCCCCGGCAGACTTCGACCGCAGGGCACTGAAGGCCGCGATCGAAGCACGGCTGGAAGCGATCCTCGCGCAGATGAGCCACTGGCGCGAGGACTCCGCGCTGGGCCGCTTCAACCGCGCGCCCGGCGGTACGTGGCACGCGTTGCCCGCCGACTTTGCGCTGGTGATGGAAACCGCGCTGGATATCGCCGAACGCTCCGCCGGGACATTCGACCCGGCAATCGGCGCGCTCGTGGATATCTGGGGGCACGGCCCCGTCCAGACCACACGCCCACCTGACTGGGCCGAGATCGAACAGGCACTGAGCGTCTCCGGCTTCACCCGCCTCGCCCACGACCGCGAAGCGCGGCGGCTGCGCCAACCGGGCGGGCTGCGTCTCGACCTGTCCGGCATCGCCAAGGGCTTCGCGGTGGACGCGCTGGCCGGGCTCCTGCGTGACAGGGGCTTTCATCACGCCCTTGTCGAGATCGGCGGCGAACTGGCCGGGCTCGGGCTCAGGCCCGATGGCAACCCTTGGTGGGTGGATCTCGAAACGCCTGCAAACACCGTCACCCCCTTGCGCGTTGCCCTGCACCAGCTCACCGTGGCGACCTCGGGCGACTATGTGCGCGGGCGCCACACGATCGATCCACGCAGCGGCCAGCCGGTGGAACACGCCATGGCCGTCACGGTGATCCACCCCTCCGCCATGCTGGCAGACGCCTGGGCGACTGCCCTGAGCGTGCACACATCAGGCTCTCTCCAAGCCCTCGCCACGCGCGAGAAGCTGGCGGTGCGCGCGCTCATCCGCAGCGGCGAAACGATCGTCGAATGGATTAGCCCGGTCCTGCATTCGATGCTGGAACCTGAAGACGAACCGCGCGCCTGAATCCCGCCGATACCGCGTGAGCCTTCCGGCCCTTGATCGCGGTCATTGTCACACCCCGAATATTGGGCAAGAGAGACCGCATGGTTATCGAAATTCCCGAGCTTTTCGACGCATCCGAAGTGCGCGAAATCCGCAATGCCCTCGAAAGCGCGGACTGGTCCGACGGCCGCGCCACCGCCGGTCACCGGGCCGCCCGCGTCAAGGAGAACGAGCAGCTCGCGCTCGATCATCCGCTGGCGCGGCAACTGGCCGACCGCGTCCTTGCCCGGCTTGCCCAGACACCGCTGTTCATTGCCGCCGCCCTGCCCGCGCGCGTGCTGCAACCGCGCTTCTCCCGCTATGACGGACGCGGCCACTACGGCAACCATGTCGACAATGCGATCTTCCCCATTCCCGGCACGGGCGACCACTTGCGTTCCGACGTGTCGAGCACCCTGTTCCTCAGCGATCCGGAGGACTACGACGGCGGCGAACTCGTGATCGAGGACATGTTTGGCACCCACACCGCCAAGCTGCCGGCCGGGCACCTGATCGTCTATCCCGGCTCCAGCCTCCACCGGGTGATGCCGGTGACGCGGGGCACGCGCTTCGTTTCGTTCTTCTGGGCACAGAGCTTCGTCGCTTCGCCCGAGAAGCGGCGGCTGATGTTCGAACTGGACGGCGCGATCCAGTCTGTCGCCGCCGACCATCCGGACCATGCCTCGGTCGACACTCTGACGCAGGTCTACCACAACCTCCTGCGCCAGTGGTCCGCCACGTGAGCGAAGGGCCGCCGCCGCCGCTGACCGCGATCCCCGCCAGCCTGCGCAGCCTGGCCGACTACGAGGCCCGCGCCCCGCAGCACATGATGGCTCAGGTTTGGCAGCACATCCGCGAAGGTGCAGGCCGCGAGGTCACCTTGCGCGAAAACCGCGCCGCCTTCGACCGCATCGGCCTGCTGCCACGCGCCATGGCCGAGCTGGACGGCGACACCCGCATCGACCTTTTCGGCCGCTCCCACGCCTCGCCCATCCTGCTTGCGCCGCTGGCCTACATGCGCCTTGCCCACCCGGAGGGCGAACTGGCCGCCGTGCGCGCCGCAGCCGCGCTCGACGCCGGGATGGTGGTCAGCACGCTCGCCAGCGCATCGCTGGAGGATATCGCCAGCGCCGGCCGCGCGCTTTCGCAGGAACTCGGCAGGCAGCCGGCTCCGCTATGGTTCCAGCTCTACCTCCAGCCGGAGCGGGAACACAGCCTGCAACTTCTGCGCCGCGCCGAAGACGCCGGCTACGAGGCCATCGTGCTGACCATCGATGCCGGGCTGAAGCCTGCGGGCATCACCCTGCCGCCGGGAGTGGACGCCGTGAACCTCGCCGGAATGCCGCGCCCGCGTCAGACTTCGGTCCCCGGTGGACGTATCCTTTTGGGCACGCCGCTTACAGACGCCGCGCCAAAGTGGGCCGACCTCGCCTGGCTGCGCGCTGCCACGACCTTGCCGATCCTCGTCAAAGGCCTGGTGCTGGGGGGCGACGCCCGCCGAACCGTGGACGAAGGCGCGGACGGCCTGATCGTTTCAAACCACGGCGGCCGCGTGCTGGACGGTCTGCCCAGCGCGCTGGACCTGCTTCCGGCAGTGGTGGAAACGACGCGGGGACAAGTGCCGCTGCTGCTCGACGGCGGCGTCCGGCAAGGCACCGACGTGGTCAAGGCGCTGGCGCTGGGCGCCAAAGCCGTGCTGGTGGGCCGACCCCAGATGCACGCGCTGGCGGTAGCGGGAATGCCCGGCCTCGCCCATGTGATCCACCTGCTGCGAACCGAGCTGGAGGCGGCGATGGCACAGCTTGGCTGTCCCCGCGTGGACCTGCTGGGCCGCGAGCGTCTGGTAACGCTGGGCGCCTAGCCGACCGGCAGCTTCACCGGCGTACCGGGCGCATCCCTGAGGCGCAGATAGAGCACCCCGTCCGCGGGCTTTGGCACCTTCAGCGCAGAACCGGTGTAACCCGGCGGCACTGCGGCGGCTTTAGCGAACCCGACATCCGCACCCACTGCATCTACAAGGAACAGCGAGCGCGCGGTGATCGTGCACTCTTCCGCTTCGCAGACCACAGCCTCGATGCCCGGCAGGCGGACCAGCGTTGCCAATGGCTGCCAGTCGCCCGCCGTAGCGCCGCCGCGCAGCAGCCGGAAGCGCAAGGGGCCGAAGGTTCCTGCGGGAATGTCCGTAGCCTTGAGCCGGGCCACCAGCACCTCGGGGCTTTCCAGCGTCAGGCCCTTGCCCGCACTCAGCCGCACGACGCTTTCGCCCTCGGCCGCCGCGATCTCCACCGTGTCGAGCGGACCCAGCTTCATGCCGCCCCCGGCCTTGACCGAGAACACCAGCTCGCCGGTATCCGGCAGCAGATCTCCTGCCGCGCCGAGGTCCAGGTTGCGTGCCCCCTTGGCAACGGCTGCGGGGTTGACGGTGCGGTTCAGCAGGGCAACCTGCGGGCGCGGCGGGGCGACGCGTACCTGCATCGGCAAACTGCGCCCATCCTCCAGCCTGACGACTGCCTTGGCGGTATCGCCCTGATCGGGTGCATGTCCCGTGCCCTGCGCAGTCAACCACAGCCGGTCGACCGCGCCTTCACGGGTCAGCCCATCGGGCCGAAACTCGACATCGCCCACCATGATCGTGCGCACCTGATCGAGGCGCTGGCCGGTCAGGCTGGCATGGGTGTCCCCCGCATGCAGTTCGAGCGCATCCAGCCGGCTTGCCTCCGCGCGGGCCCTGAGAGTGACGGCAACCGGGTCCTTCGCGCCCTGATACCGCAGTTCGATGCGCATATCGCCCGGACGCGCACCTTCCAGCGGCACCGTCACGGCAAGACGATTGTCCTGCAAGGTCCGCCACTTGAGCGGCTTGGCGGCACCATTCCCCTGCCGCAGCGTAATTTCCTCGACACAGGACGGGGCGCTGCCTTCAAGCTGCACGTCGTTGTCGCGGCCGACGATCAGGCCGTCAGCGGCGTCCTGGCCCTGGCCCGCCACTTTCCAGGCGCTGCCATCGGGCCGCTGGAGGACGAAGTCCGGCCCCTCGAACGCGGCGAAACCCCATAGCCCGTGCAGGTGCGCCCGCACGGTGCCGGTGAAGGCGGCAGGCAGGCTTTCGGCGGCCAGCATATAGCCGCCCTTGTCCGCACGCGGCGTCGCGGCCACTTCCAGCACCTGCCCGGATGCCGAAGTCAGGCGAACCTGCACGGCGTGGGCAAGCTGGGTCGAAAACACCAGCGGCGCGCCCTCCACCGGCAGCACGGCGCCTGCCTGCGCGGCGCAGACCGGCCCCTTGGCGGTGCTGCGCAGCTGGGGAGGAATGTCCGCTTCGATCGCAGGGAGCGCGGTGACCATGACCGACTTCGGCTTCTGAAACGAAGGCGCGGCATTGAGCAGCAGCGACATCGTATCGTCGTTACGCACGCTCAACGTCGGCAAGTAGTTGAACGAAGGGTTGTTGAATGCGCCGAAGATGCGCGCGATATCGCGGGCGACGCCGATATAGGCACTGTAATACCCCGCCCCGCCTTCCCGCGTGGCGCTTAGCTGCAGGGCAAGGTCGGTCGGCGTGCCGGTGAGCGTATCGGCGATCGAACTGGAATGAACGTCGCTCAGCACAAGCGATTCGCGGTTCTGCACCAGACACGAAGCCTGCTGTTCGATCACCTTGGACAGGCAATCCGCCTGCAGTTTGACCGACAGGCTGCTGGCCAGCGTCGGCGCCACGGTGCGCAGGTATTCCGGCCCGTTATCGTCCTGCGCCCGGATCGCGGCCATGAACGCGATAAGGCGCGAATGGTCGAGGCTGGCCTGGTTGAGGTCTTGACTGGCGCGCACGAATTCGCCGGGCTTGCCGCGCACCGCATCGACCAGCACGCCTTCCGCGCCGCCCGTTTCAGGCACCAGCAGCAGCACCAGCTGGCGCGCCCCCTTGGGCACGGTCAGGGTTAGCGCCTTGTCCTTTTCCTTGGACTTCCAGGTGCGGGCAACGTCGATCCAATCCTTGGGCGGCGGATTGGTGGCGCCGCGCAGGAAGGCGGAAACCAGCACGAAATTCGCGCCCTGATCCTCGGAGAATGCCCCGTGGACGACCACCTTGTCACCCGCTGCAAGGCTGGGGACCTTGGCGATAGGCAGGGTCTTTTCCCCGCGCGTAACCTCGATCCGCAAATCCGGACCCGTCAGCTCGAACGGCGCCGGATCGGCGGCAGCGGTCATCGGGAGCGCGCACGTTGCAGCGGCCAGCAAGGATGGCAGCAGGGGCCGGAAGGCCGGGCGGTTCGTCAAATCGTTCGGCAAGGAGCGAAAATTCCCGTCGTTTGTCCTGACACTGCGCCCCCGCAGCCCCCCTTAACCGCATCCACCGGCGGCGTACATGCCCATCGTAATCCGGCAATCGGCCCGGATGTTCCCGGAAAAATGCTGCGCGCCCGTACCCGGCACGCCCGCTCTCGAAACAACCTGGCGACAATTATTACAATTCTTCGTGTTGCGAATCATTCGCAATTATTCTAAAAGGGCAATCAAGGAACAGGGGATGAGGACCAAGGAGATCACGCGCCATGGCGCAGCGACAGTCCCTATCATCGATCGCCGTTCCATGCTCCGGGAGGACGTCAAGATGATGCATTCCGCCATCACCCGCGCCGCCGCTGCTACCCGCAGGCAGATCAACCCATCCACCCTCGTGACCTCGGTCGCCCGCCGCTGGCGCTCTGCGCGCGATCTCGGGCTCCCGGCGCAGGCGCGGCTTTACGCCCTGCTCTCGCCGCGTAACTGGGAGATGATGACCCCTGCCTTCGACAGCCTCATGGCTTTGTGCGAAAGCGCGCTCAGCCGCCCCTTCGCCACCGGAACCGGCCGAAACCTTACCCGCGACGAGACGATGCTGATCGGCCTGCTCGACGGTTCGGTCCCGCAGGGAGATTGCATCGATTGCCCGGCCGGAACCGCGCGCGCATTCGACAGCGCAATACGCTCGACCCGGATCATGATGGTGCTGGTGATGAGCGGGCCGGTGGGGACGCAGCCCTGACCGGCCCGGTGCAGGCTCAGGCCGTCGCCGCTTCCCGAACAGGAAGAGCAACGTCCTGAGCCTGCGGCACTACGCCTTCAAGCGCCAGACGGCAGTGCCGGTCCCAGCAGAAGTTCTGAACGGCAAAAGCCCGCGCGTTCTCGCCCAGCTTGCGGCGATAGACGGGATCGCGGGCAAGAAGCGCCACAGCCGCGCGGATTTCCGCCGGAGCACGGCCATCGATGACCAATCCGTCGACACCGTCGCGGACCAGTTCGGCCGGCCCGCCCTCGCGCCCGACGATGCAGGGAATGCCCTGCGCCATCGCATCCGCCACGCTGAGGCCGAAGCCTTCCATTTCGGCGCCGCCCTCCAGCGCGATCTGCGGGTGAAGGAAGATGTCGGCGCTGCGGTAGCGCTGCGCGAGTTCCTCGTCGCTGACGTAGCCGGTCATGGCAAGGCCGCCGGGCCCGGCTATGACGGCGCCGTCCGCAACGGCCTCGCGCACGGCCGGTTCGTCCTCGCCCCGGCCGATCACGGCATAGTCGATGGCGATGCCCCCGGCGCGGCAATCCGACACCGCACGCACGGCAGCAGCGACGTTCTTGCGCGCCACCAGGCGGCATACGGTAATGATATGCACCGCGGCATTGCCGGTCTCCGCGCGCGGCGGCGGAACCACCACGCCGTTCCATGCGGCCACGCAGCGATCGGCCAACATGGGCAGACGTGAAAGCATCAGGGCCCGCGTCGCATCGCTGACCGCCACCACGCGCGCTGCACGCGAAAGTACCGCGCGCATCAGGCGGAAAGCCGCGCCGCCGGGCCGTCCGATCTCGCGGCCGTGGACGGTCACGATCAGCGGACGGGGAAACGGCAATGCCGGAATCGCCGCGCGCCAGGTGCAGGCATGGATCGCATCGGGCCGCTCACCACCCGCCCATGCCCGCGCCATGGCAATGGCCAGCCGTGCATAGACGCGCAGCTGCGAAGCCGGCCCGACGTCGATCAGGGTGACATGCCCGTCGGCCACGCGGCGCGGCCCTGCCGAGGATTTGGCGAAGACGGTGACCTCGCGGCCGGCCCGCGCGTAACCCTGCGCCACTTGCGCAACGTAAGTCTGCACGCCGCCCTCGTCCGGCCCGTGAACCCGAGCAACGACCCAGATGCGAGAACGGCGCTCATTCATAAACGAAGACATCGCGGCTGGAGCGTCCCGGTTCCGGCAGGCGTTCGCCGCTCCGCGCGGCCTGACGCCGGGTGAGGAAATCCCCCACCGCCGCAGCGGCGCGCGCCGAGGAACGTCCCGCCTCGCGGTCGAAGGTTTCAGCCACACCCTGGCGCTGGGCAGGGGCGTAGACATCGTGATCGGTGATGGCAGTCGCCACCTTGTCGACGATCCCATTGCTGCTGCAGTGAACCGGGCCATACTGCCAGTGGCGGTAGTTGGGGTTGCCCTCCCACTGCGCATCGTGAGCGTCGAGGAACAGGCAGGGGCGCGGGCGCACCACGAATTCATAGACCTGGCTGCTGACATCGCCAAGGTAGACCGAGGCCGCACGGGTATAGCGCATGTCCACGCTCGCCGGGCTGCCCAGATCGATGTGAATGTTCGGCAAACTGCCATATTCGGCAAGCTGCCGCTCCACCCGCGCTCGGCGGCGGCGGTTGTCGTACAGGCGGATATGGGGCGCCACGATCAGGTTAAAGCGGTCATCCCGGGCGAACTGGCGGATCACGTCGAGCCCCATCTCCGGCCACGACGAGAGCCGTTTCGAGAAATGCGGGTTGTAGAGCACGATCGGCCGTTCTTCGGGAAACAGCCGGTCGGGCAGGCGGCGTTCTGTCAGGTCGAACTTGCTGTAACCGACGATCGCGTAATGCCCTTCGCGGATCAGGCGCTTTTCCAGCATGCGCCGCCGCTGTTTCTCGCCGGCCAGCAGCACGAAATCGAACTGGCGAATGCGGCGGTCATAGCCGACCGCGCGGTCGCCGGCGCCGTGGCAGGTGTGGATGAACGCCGTGCGGTGCAGGCCCGCAAAGCGCAGCAACAGTGAGGTCCGTTCAGGCACCACGATCGCATCGTAGCCCGACAGCAGCGACCGCGCGGCCGCCAAAGCCGGCAACTTGGGCGGCGTGGCGCCTCCGGTCAGACTGGTGATCGCCGACAGCAACGGACTGCCGACGCGCAGGATATCGAGGTTTCCGGCCCCGTGGCGCGCGGCGATATCCTTTGCCAGCGCGACGTGATCCTCCGTCATCGCGACAATCTCGACCGCGAAACGCGGATCACGCGACATCTCGAGAGCCAGCGGCATGGCGTGAAAAACGTGGTGCAACTGCGCGTTGAAAAAGAAGCAGACCTTTTGCGGCGCTGCCGGACCGGCGCGAAGCTCGATCGATCGGTGGAGCATGGCCTTCTCCGTTCCTAGCCTTGATGTATTGCGGCTATTCCCGTCCCGTTGCCTGCGAATTTCAGCGTATCTCAGCCTCCCCGGGCCAGTGCAACAATCGCGCGCCAGCCTGCCCTGCGTACAGGGCAAGCGGGATCGGCGCGGCGAAAGTTGAAGGTGCCGGGGCAGTTCAGACCAGCAGCGCCCGAGGCGCTATCCCTTGGGCACCGGAGGCACCGGCCCGATTTCCTCGACCTGCCCGTGGACGATCGGCAGCCGCACCGTGAACGTGCTGCCCTTGCCCTGCCCCTCGCTGGCGACAGAGATGCTGCCGCCGTGCAGCAAGACCAGCCGCCGCACCAGCGCAAGGCCGATGCCAAGGCCGCCCTGGGCATGGGCGCGGTGGTTTTCGACCTGAGTGAATATCTCGAAGATGCGCGCCTGCATGTCTGCCGGGATGCCCACGCCGTTGTCCGAGACGCGGATTTCCACCCCGGCCTCGTCCGCCGATGCGAACAGACGGATCTCCCCGCCTGCGGGCGTATACTTGGCGGCGTTGTTCAGCAGGTTGGCGACGACCTGCGCCAGCCGGGTATAATCGGCCTCAAGCCATACCGGCGCCTCGGGCATTTCCATCGTCAGGCCATGCCCGGCAGCGTCGATGTTGTGCCTGCTGCCCTCAACCGCCGAGAGCAGGACATCCTTCAGCGCGAACCGCCCGGTCTTCAGCGAAACCTTGCCTTCGCTGATCCGCGACACATCGAGCAGATCCTCGACCAGACGGGCGAGGTGAAACAGCATACGCTCCATCTGGCCGCGTATCATTTCGGCCTGTTCGGGCGCGCGCTGGCGGTTCAGCAGGTCCAGCCCGCTCATCAGCGCGGCAACGGGATTGCGCAGTTCGTGGGCCAGGACCGCAAGGAACTGGTCCTTGGCGCGGTCCGCCTCGCGCAGCGCCGCCGCCGAAACCGCCAGTTCGTCACGCTGGGCGGCGATCTGACGGCGCTGGCAATAAAGGTCGATGAATACGTTCGCCTTGCTGCGCAGCACATGCGGTTCGATCGGCTTGGCGATGAAATCCACCGCCCCTGCCTCGTACCCGCGAAACTGGCGCTGGCTGTCGGAACTGCCTGCGGTCACGAAGATGATGGGGACGTGCCGCGTGCGTTCGGAGCCGCGCATGATCTCGGCCAGTTCGAAGCCGTCCATGCCCGGCATCTGCACGTCCAGCAGCGCCAGCGCGACGTCGTTCTGCAGCAGCAGTTCCAGCGCTTCCTCGCCCGACTGCGCCTTTAGCAGGACAAGGTCGTCGCGCTGCAGCAGGCCTTCCAGCGCAAGCAGGTTGGCGGAAAGGTCGTCCACCAGCAGGACCGGAACAGGTGCGTTCGCCGCCATCACCGCGTCCCCGCCGCCAGCAGCGCCGCGACGATCCCGTCGAGCGACAGCCTGCGCGCCTCGCGGCAGGCTTTCAGCGCCGCCTCGGGCATCGCGCGCGCATAAGCACTCGCCGGATCCTGCACGAGCGTCACCCCTCCCGCTTGCGCCACAGCGGCGAGACCTTGTGCCCCGTCCTCATTGGCTCCCGTCAGCACTACACCGACAAGAGCCGGACCATAGGCGTCCGCAGCGCTTTCGAACAAGACGTCGATGGAAGGGCGCGAGAAGAAAACCTGCTCATCGCGCGAAAGCGAGATCGTCCCGCCAGTTTCTACCAGCATGTGATAATCGGGCGGCGCGAATGTCACGGTGCCGGGCAGGATAGGTTCCTTGTCCTCACCTTCGGCCACCGGCAGACGGCACTTGGCCGCAAACAGCGCCGTCAGTTCGCTGCGCCGGCCCGGAGGGACGTGGACGACGATCAGCACCGGCAGCGCATAGTCTTGCGGCAAAGCGGGCAGGATGTGGAGCAGCGCCTGGATCGCCCCGGCCGAGGCGCCGATCACGACTGCATCCGGCGTGCCGCGCCCGCTTTTGCTCCGTTCGCTCAAGCCTTGCGCCTCTGGTAGATCTTTTCCTCACGCACGAATTCCGAGAACGCGTCGACATGCTCGGAAAAGCGCAAGGTTTCCTTCGAGCCGAGGCCGAGGAAACCGCCCCGCCCCAGCGAATCGCGAAACAGGCCGACAGCGCGGTCCTGAAGATCGCGATCGAAATAGATCATCACGTTGCGGCACGAGATCAGCTGCATCTCGGAAAAGACCGCATCGGTAACCAGGCTGTGATCGGATAAGACCACCCGCTCGCGCAGCGACTTGTCGAACACTGCGCCGCCGTAGCCGGTGCTGTAATAGTCCGAAAGCGATGCCTTGCCGCCCGACAGCCGGTAGTTTTCGGTAAAGGCCTTCATCCGGTCCAGCGGGTAGATGCCGCGCGATGCGGCCTCCAGCGCGTCCTGGTTGATGTCAGTGGCATAGAACAGCGTGCGGTCCTCAAGACCTTCCTCGCGGAAAAGGATCGCCAGCGAGTGAAGTTCCTCGCCCGCGCTGCACCCCGCGATCCAGACCTTGAGCGAGGGATAGGTCTTGAGATGCGGCACTACTTTCTCGCGGATCGCCTTGAAGTACGTCGGGTCGCGGAAGAAATCGCTGACCTGCACGGTCAGGAAGCGCAGCACCCCTGCGGCAGCGGCCGGATCGTGGAGCAGCTTGTCCTGAAGCGCGGAGTATGTCGCCACGCCCTGCCGATCGCGCGCCTGCCGCAGCCGGCGCTTGATCGAAGCCTGCGCGTAATTGCGGAAGTCGTAGTGATAACGCCGATAGAGCGCCTCCAGCAGGAGGCGAATCTCGATGTCCTCGATCTTCTCGTCTTCCATGGTGCCCGCAGCCTTAGCGCGGCATCCAGACGCGGACCAGCGAGAGCAGCTTGTCCACGTCCAGAGGCTTGGCCATGTAGTCGTTCGCACCGGCTTCGATGCAGCGTTCCTGATCGTCGGGCATGGCCTTGGCGGTCAGCGCGATGACCGGCAGCCTGGTCCAGCGCGGGTCCTGCCGGATCGCGCGGGTAGCGGTCAGCCCGTCCATCACGGGCATCATCACGTCCATCAGCACCAGGTCGATCCGCCGCGCCTCGTCGCCCGATGCGCTTTCTAGCGCGTCGAGTGCTTCCTGCCCGTTGCGCGCGATTTCCACTACCGCGCCCTGCGGTTCGAGGATGTTGGTGAGCGAGAAGACGTTGCGCACGTCATCCTCCACCACAAGGATGCGGCGACCTTCCAGGATGGCATCGCGGTTGCGCGCGGCGCGGATCATCGTCTGCTGTTCGGGCGGCAGTTCGGTGACGACCTGGTGCAGGAACAGCGAGACCTCGTCGAGCAGGCGCTCGGGCGAACGTGCGCCCTTGATGATGATCGAATCCGAATAACGGCGCAGGCGCTGCTCGTCCTCGGCGGTAAGGTCGTGGCCGGTGTAGACGATCACCGGCGGGAACGAATAGGCGTTCTCCTTGGAAAGCGTCTCCAGCAGCGAGAAGCCGCTGGCATCCGGCAGGTTGAGATCGAGCACCATGCAATCGAACGTCTGCGTCTTGAGCGCCTCGAGGCACTCGGCGGCCGTGGCCACGCCCACCGTCTCGACCTCGCCGGTGGCCAGCAGCCTGCCCACCGCATCGCGCTGGACGTCGTCGTCCTCGACGATCAGCACACGCCGCGCGTCCGACGTCAGCTTGGCGGCCAGCGCATCCAGCACACTGGCCAGTTCCTCGCGCTTCACCGGCTTGATGAGATAGCCGATCGCGCCGAGCGACAGCGCGGTCTGGGTGTGATCGCTGCCCGAGACGACGTGGACCGGAATGTGCCGCGTATCGACGTCGCGCTTGAGGCGGTCGAGCAGGGCAAGGCCGGACTGGTCGGGCAGGCCCACGTCCAGCACCACGGCATGCGGCTTGAAGGTGCGGGCAAGATGCAGCGCTTCCTCGGCGGTCCCGGTGACGAGGCACTGGAAGCCCATCTCGCGCGATATGTCGCGCACGATGCCGGCGAAGGAAGCATCGTCCTCCACCACCAGCAGCACGCGCTGGGTAGAGGTTAGCCCGTCGCGGTCGTCTTCCACCTGCCGCTGCAAGGGCGCGGGGCGCGCCTTGGCGACCGGCGCGGCGGCGGCCGCCATCGGTGCGGGCAGGCTTGCGGCCACAGGCTCCACGCGCGCCGCCACTTCGCCGGGGTCATAGGCGACCGGCAACGAGAGGGTGAAGCGGCTGCCTTGCCCGGCCACGCTGGTAAGCGATATCGAACCACCCAGCAGACGCGCCAGTTCGCGCGAGATCGAAAGGCCAAGACCGGTGCCGCCATATTTACGGCTGACGGTTCCGTCCGCCTGGCGAAACGCCTCGAAGATGGCCTGCTGCTGCTCCTCTGGAATGCCGATGCCGGTATCGACGACGGAAATCAGGATGCGCTCATCGCCGTCCGGCTCCACTTCCAGACGGACGCTGCCCGCCTCGGTGAACTTGAACGCGTTCGACAGCAGGTTCTTGAGAATCTGCTCGATACGCTGGCGATCAGTCTCGATCATGCTGGCCGCGCCGGGTGCGACGGCGATCTCGAAGGCCAGTTTGCGGTTCATGGCGATGGGCTGGAAAACCTGCCGCAGATCGCCTGCCAGACGTTCGACCAGCACCGATTCCGGCCTGATCTGGAGGTGGCCCGCCTCGATCTTCGACAAGTCGAGAATATCGTTGATGAGCGCCAGAAGATCGTTGCCGGCGGACTCTATGGTGCGCGCATACTGCACCTGCTCGCCGGTCAGGTTCTCGCCCCGATTGTCGCCGAGCAGCTTGGAGAGGATCAGCAGCGAATTGAGCGGCGTGCGCAGTTCGTGGCTCATGTTGGCGAGGAAGTCGGACTTGTAGCGGCTGGCCTGTTCCAGCTCGCGCGCCTTGAGTTCGACGGCCGAATTGGAGCGGGCCAGATCGTCGCGTTGCGATTCCAAAAGCTGCGCCTGTTCCTCCAGCTGCGAATTGGTCTGCTCCAGCTCGACCTGCTGCTGTTCGAGGTTCGCGGCCGATTCCTTGAGCGCGCGGCCCTGCTCTTCCAACTCCTCGTTGGAGACACGCAGTTCCTCGCTCTGGACCTGCAGTTCCTCGGTATGGTGCTGCAACTGCGCGCGGTAGCGGGCCGAACGCAGGCCCACGCCCACCGCCCCCGAAATCTCGGACAGGAACGCCAGGATCTGATCGTCGACGGGTTGCAGGAAACCCAGCTCGATCACGCCCTGCACCGTCTTGTCGGCAAAGACCGGGGCGATCAGCAGATGGCGCGGCTTGTCGCTGCCGAAAGTGGAGCCGATGGTCAGGTAGCCGTCGGGAATGTCGGCCAGCAGCACCGGCTCGCCGTCCGCCGCGACCTGGCCCAGCAGGCCCTGACGCAGTGAAAAACGCTCCACCAGCTTTGCATCGGCCGGTACGCCGTAGGAGGCGACGCGGCGGTAATGCCCGCCCTCGGCGGCGAAGAGTGCGCCGGCCTGGGCACCTGTGAAACGCACGAGGAACGCCAGCACGCTATCGCCCAGCTGCTCGCTGTTCTGGTCTCCCAGCATGACGGCGCCAAGATCGACCTGGCCGGCCTGGAGCCACTGCTGCCGATCGGCGGCGAGCGCGGCGCGGCGGATCAGCAGGCCGATCGCCAGCGTCAGGACGATACCCAATGCGCAGGAAAGCACGCCGCTGACCCAGGCGGAGCGATAGGCCTGCGCCATCTCGGCCTGCCGGCCGAGCCGCAGCCGCGCTTCTTCCTGATGCATGGTTTCGAGCTGCGCGCGCACTTCGTCCATCTCGATCTTGCCGCGATCGGTCTCGACGATGGCAAGCGCGGCACCGATGCCGACATTCTTGCGCACCTCGACGGTTTCCTTCAGCTCCGCCAGCTTGCCGTCGATATGGCGGCGCAGGGGCTCAAGCCGGGCCTGCTGCTGCGAATTGTCGCGCGTCAGGGTAGCGATGGCCTCGAAACGCTGGTCGACGTCGGCCACCGCACGGCTGTAGGGCGCGAGGTAGCTGTCCTTGCCGGTGAGCAGGTAACCGCGCTGGCCGGTCTCGGCGTCCTGCAAGGAGGACATCAGCGCGTTCACCGCCACGATCACCTCGTGCGAATGGGCGATCTTCTGCGCATCATCGCGCAGCACGCGGACGTTGAAATACGCAACCGTCCCGCTGACGAGGAAGAACAGCACCGCCACTAAAAGGCCGAATGCGGAGCGGGGATCGAGGCCGCGTTTCGAAGGGGAGCCAGCGCGATGGGACGTAACTTGCATTTACCTGCCAGAATGGGATCACTGTAAGGGTCCCGCTTGCGGTGATTCCGAGGCAAGATCAAGGTAATCCGACGTTCGCGGCCGGGCTGCCCCCTACCGCCGCAGCCCCCCTACCGCCGCTGACGGCGGGGCCGCAGGGCATCGCGCATCGCGAAGCTGGAACTGATCCGCGTCACCCCCGGCAGGCGGGAGAGGACTTCGCCGTGGATCGCCTCGTAGGCGGCCACGCTTTCCGTGCGCAGGCGTAGCCAGTAATCGACATCGCCGGTCATCAGGAAACATTCACGAACTTCCGGGCATTGACGCACCGCATGTTCGAAGCGCGAAAGATAATCGTCGGTCTGCCGGTCGAGCGTGACCTGGACGAGGATGTCGACGCCGCGCTCGTCATCCTCGTGGGGGCCGGTAATCACGGTGTAGCCCCGGATCACGCCGCGATCCTCGAGGATCTTGATCCGGCGCAGGCACGCCGAGGGAGACAGGCCCACTTCCTGCGCTATCTCGGAATTCGGACGCCGCCCGTCGACGCGCAGCAGGCGCAGGATCGCGCGATCGATGTTGTCGGGAGTCCATGACATGGTATTGCACACACTTCGCATGAAGTTGCAGAGTTCCGCATCTTGTAGCGGATCATGCTGCTGTCTGGCAGAAAATTCGGTGGAACATGCGATATGATCATCCATCCGGCCAGCGCCGGGAAAACAACGCGGGGGCTTTCGTGACGGCCGGTGCAGTCCTGACCATCGATTTCGAGGCTCTGGCCGCGAATTACCGCCTGCTCTGCCGGCAGGTCGCACCTGCGCAGGTTGCTGGCGTGGTCAAGGCGGACGGCTATGGCCTGGGCGCTGCCAAAGTCGCCAGCACCCTGATCGGCGCAGGCTGCCGCCACCTGTTCGTGGCGCTGCTGGGCGAGGCGCAGGCCCTGAAACCCGATCTGCCCGGCGACATTCCGCTTTATGTCCTGAACGGCCTGATGCCCGGCGCCGAGGCCCAGTGCCTGGCGATCGGCGCGATCCCGGTGCTCAATTCGCTCGACCAGATAGAGCGCTGGGCCGCGCTGGCCGCAGCGCAGGGACGCAAACTGCCCGGCGTGCTGCAGGTCGACACCGGCATGTCGCGCATGGGCATGCCGGCGGATGAGATCGACGCGCTGCTGGCCGCCCCCGCCCTCCTCGAACACATCGACCTGCGCCTCATCATGAGCCACCTTGCCTGCGCGGACGAACCTGCCGACGGCGCCAACGCCGCGCAGGCAAGCCGCTTCGAGGCAATCACCGCGCGGTTACCAGGGGTGCCGCGCGCGCTGGACAACAGCGGCGGCGCATTCCTGGCCCGCGGCCATTTCGACATCGTGCGCGCCGGCATCGCGATGTACGGCGGTGCACCCTCGGACGGGGAGAACCCGATGCAAGCCGTCGTCGCCCTCGAAGCGCGCATTGCCCAGTTGCGCACGATCCCGGCAGGCACCGGCGTCGGTTACGGCCTGACCCATCACGTCTCCCGCGAAAGCCGCATCGCCACGATCCCGATGGGCTATGCCGATGGCTGGCCGCGCTGCCTGGGTAACCGGGGCAGCGGTTTCATCGCCGGCATCCGCGTGCCGGTGGTCGGCCGGGTGTCGATGGACAGTATCACCCTGGACGTGACCGAGGTTCCGGCCGAGCACCTCTATCCCGGCGCGCCGGTGGAACTGATCGGCCCGCATCAGACCCTTGACGCCGTGGCAGCGGACGCAGGCACGATCTCCTACGAAATCCTCACCCAGCTCAGCCGCCGATACGAACGGGTCCACCTGCCCGTCCTCGACGCCGAGCACGACACCAGGCACGACCGGAGCAGCGCAGCATGAAGATAGCGATTCTCGGCAGCGGCGTCATCGGGGTGACCTCGGCATGGTATCTGGCACAGGCGGGGCACGAGGTCGTCGTGGTCGACCGTCAGAGCGGGCCGGCGCTGGAAACCAGCTTTGCCAATGCGGGCGAGATTTCGCCGGGATACGCTTCCCCCTGGGCAGCGCCGGGCATTCCGATGAAGGCCGTACGCTGGCTGATGATGCGTCACGCCCCGCTGATCTTGCGCCCCCATGCCGACATGGCGATGCTGCGCTGGCTGACGGCGATGCTGGGCAACTGCAACGCCCGCGATTACGCGATCAACAAGAGCCGCATGGTGCGCCTCGCCGAATTCAGCCGCGACCGTCTGATCGAGCTGCGCGGCGCAACCGGCATCCGTTACGACGAGCGTAGCCAGGGCACTCTCCAGCTGTTTCGCGAACAGAAACAGCTCGACGGCGTGGGCAAGGATATCGCCGTGCTCAAGGCCGACGGCGTGCCGTTCGAGGTTCTCGACCCCGCCGGATGCGTGGCCGCCGAGCCCGGCCTCGCCCATAGCGAAGCGGCGCTGGTGGGCGGTCTGCGCCTGCCGCACGACGAGACCGGCGACTGCTTCAAGTTCACCAATGCCCTTGCGCAAATGGCGGCGGCGCAGGGCGTGCGCTTCCTGAACAACACCGCGATCACCCGGCTCGCGGCCGAAGGCGGGCGCATCACCCATGTCGAGATCGCCCATCCCGAAACCGGCGCGAGCAACCTTGTCGCCGATGCCTATCTGGTGGCGATGGGCAGCTATTCGCCGCAGCTGGTGGCGCCGCTGGGCATTCGCCTGCCGGTCTACCCGGTAAAGGGCTATTCGATCACCGTGCCCATCGTGGACGCGGCGCGCGCGCCTGTCTCCACCCTGCTGGACGAAAGCTACAAGGTGGCGATCACGCGGTTGGGGGACCGTATCCGTGTTGGCGGCATGGCCGAGATTTCAGGCTTCACCAAGGACCTGCCGCCCGCCCGCCGGGCAACGCTGGAGCATTCGGCAGGCTCGCTGTTCCCCGGCGCGGGAGACATGGCGGCCGCATCGTTCTGGTGCGGACTGCGGCCGATGACGCCGGACAGCACGCCGGTGATCGGCGCCACCAAGGTCTCCAACCTGTTCCTCAACACCGGCCACGGCACGCTGGGCTGGACGATGGCCTGCGGATCGGCCCACGTCATCGCCGATATCATCGCCGGGCGCGCCCCCGCGATCGAGACGGCGGACCTTGCGATCAGCCGCTACCGTAACGCCGCCTAAACGCACCTAGCCAGACACGGCGACCACGCAAAAGGACCGACAATGACCATCACCCGCATCGACCAGGGCGCCCGCATGAGCGAGGCCGTGATCCACGGCGACACCATCTACCTCGCCGGTCAGGTGGGCGAAGAAGGCGCCAGCGTAACCGAGCAGACGAAGACCACCCTCGCCGAAATCGAGGCGCTGCTGGAGAAGACCGGCAGCAGCAAGGACCACCTGCTGATGGCCACGATCTGGCTGGCCGACATTGCCGACTTCGAGGAAATGAACGCCGTGTGGGATGCCTGGATCGCCGGCCACCCCGCCCCGGCCCGCGCCACCAGCGAAGGCAAGCTGGCCGCGCCCGGCTACAAGGTCGAGATCATCGTCACCGCCGCCAGAGCGTGATGCGGAGCGCGCGCGGGGCCTGCCGAGGCCGCGTGCGCCCTCCCTTAAGCGCTGATCTTGACAATTTTAACCGTATAGGTTATATGCTGCAACGTGACGGGTCGGGGGTGTGTAGCTGACACTCCATGTTCCCGGCGCGGCCGGCGTCCGGTGCGGACCGGACAAGCCGCAAATCAGGGATGCGTGGATGAACTTGAGGGTGTGCCCTCAGGGAAGAGGGCAAGAGTGCGAACCCGCCCCCTCACCCCCACGCACCGCAGGGTCGAGCTGGAAGTCCCACGAGGTCACGCTCCTTACCAGCCGTTCGCAGACAAAAGGCAGGGCCCAGCACTAGTCGCCTGATGCTGGCGACCAAACCCAGCGCCGGCCGCAGCCCGTCCGCTGAATTTCCCTGGCGTTACCCCGCGCTCGCCGGCGGGTGATGGCGCGCGGCAAAATTCCTCGCCTCACATGCCTTGAAAAGTATGATACGTTATCACATATCTAAATCTCAATTCCCCAATCGAAAGACCGATATGACCGTTCAGACCCCCGGCGCCCGCGTGGAAGGTATTCTCGACGGGTTTGCGGTCTGCGCGTCGTTCGCGTGCATGGTGCATTGTCTTGCCCTGCCGCTGGTGCTGGCGGCGCTGCCCGCCGTGGCGGACCGGATCGGCGCGGGTGAAGGCTTCCATGCCGCCGTCCTGCTGATCGCCCTGCCGACGAGCGCGCTGGCGCTGGTCGGTGGCTGGCGCCGTCACCGGGCTTTCGGTCCGCTGGTGGTCGGGATTGCCGGATTGCTGCTGATGGGCTTCGGGCTGGTCTTCGCCGAAACGCATACATTGGAAACCGGGCTGACGGTCGCCGGCAGCCTGCTGCTTGCCGCGGCCCACATCGCCAACTGGCAGCGGCGCAGTTCGGTGCGCTGCCACGCGGGCTAACCTCGCGCGATCATTGGATTGGAACAGTTCTCCGGGGCAGCGCTGACCGCCCCCGGAGAAACACGTCTTGGTCAGAAGTCCAGCTTGGCGGTCAGGCGGATGTCGCGGCCGGAAAGCGGGGCGTAGTCCTTGAGGAACGAGGCTGCGCGGCGGGCAACCACGTCGAAGATGTTGTTCGCCGACAGCGCGAAACTGATCGGCCGCTCAGTGCCCCAGGGACGCACGTTAACCTCGGCGTTGACCATGGTGTACCCGTCGGTCGGGGTTTCGAAGTCGGAGATCCGCTTCTGGTTGGTCACATGCTCCACTTCGCCGCGCAGGTCGAACTTCGGCGCCTGGAAGCTGAGGCCGCCCAGCACGCGCAGCGGCGGGATGCGCGGCGCCGGGCCAACGCTGACGATATTGGCATGGACATAATCGCCCAGCGCATCGGCGACGATCTTCGAATCTCCGAAGCGGGCCAGGGTCAGCGTTCCCTGCGCCTCGAACCCGTAGTAGCGCGCGTCGGCCTGGTACGATTGGTAGACCGGCAGGCCATCCTCCAGCGCGCCCGTCTGGCCTTCGTAGATGAAGTTCGAGAACCAGGTGTGATAGGCCGATGCCTCGAAGGTATAGTTCGTGCCCTTGCCGCGCAGGATCGCCTCGACGCCCCAGGACTTTTCGAGCTTGAAGTCGGGATTGCCGATTTCGAACGCCTCGGTTCCGGCATGGGGTCCGTTGGCGAAAAGCTCCTCGGCCGAAGGCGCGCGTTCGGTGCGCGACAGGTTGAGGCCGACGCGCCAGTCATCCGACAGTGCGTAGGATGCGCCCAGCGAGCCCGAGACCGCATCGAAAGTGCGGCTGCCGTCAAAGAACTGCGACTGGTCGACAAGCGGGTTGGCGCTGAGGTTGGTGTGCTCGTACCGCGCGCCGGCTTCGAACTTGAGCGCGCCGTAATCCAGCTGCTGAAGGGTGAAGAGGCCAACCTGGCTGGTCGAATTCTTCGGCAGGAAAGCCTCGTCGCCCACCACGTTGAAGTCGCGCGTGAACAGCTGCGCGCCGGTGACGCCGCGCCAGGCGCCCTGCTTGGCCTGGGTGAATTCCAGGCGGCCCTCCATGCCCTTGTTGTAGAACGCCGTGCCGACCGAGCCGTCTTCCTCCAGTTCGAAGTGCGAATAATCGGCGTAGCCGAGCCGCATCGAGACCTTGTCGAGGAAGCCCGAGTTCACGTCGATCTCCGCGCGGGCGTCGACGCGGTCCTGCTTCAGCTTGAGGCGCGGTGCTTCCTGCTCCTCGCCCTCCTGCGTCGCATAGCGCACCGGCACGCCGTAGAGGCTGTCGTAATGGCCGTAGGAAATGCCGAAGTTGCCGCTGTCGCCGATGTAGGCGATGCCGGCACCGGCGGTCCAGGTCTTGGCGGCGGTGTTGGGCAGCTTGCCCTTGACGCCTGCATTGGCGGCGAAGTCGATCGGCTCCGCGTCGGCAGGGTCGGCAGGCTGAAGGCCGGAAGCCAGCGCCTGGGCCCGCAGCGCCGGTGTCAGCGCATGGCCGCCGATCCGCACGTCATCGCTCTTGAGATAGCTGCCGTCGACATGGGCGACCCACTGCGAGGACAGCGGCACATCCACCGCGCCCGAGAAGGAGCGTTCGTCGGCCGCCGAACCATAGCTTGCCAGCGCGCCGATGTGGACCGCTTCGGTGGGCACCCTGGTCGGAATGCGCTTGTCGATCACGTTAACGACACCGCCGATCGCGGAGGAACCGTAAAGCAGCGACTGCGGCCCGCGCAGCACCTCGATACGCTCTGCCAGCAGCGGGTTGACGACGACGGCGTGGTCCACCGAGGTGTTCGACACGTCGATCGAACCGATGCCGTCGGTCAGGATGCGCACGCGCTCACCCTGCAGGCCGCGCAGCACCGGGCGCGAGGCGCTGGGGCCGAACGAGGTGGCCGAAACGCCGGGCTGGTGCTGCAAAGTCTCGCCGATGGAGGGGCGAAGCGACTGCGTCAGTTCGCTGCCCTGCACCACCGCCACGCTTGAAAGCATGTCCTGCCGATTGGTGGGCAGCACGCCGGTGACGACGATCTCGCTGCCCTGCCCGGCGTGGTAGGTATCGTCCTTCTTCGAGGTTGCCGCCGCATCCGCGCCTGCGTCACTCGTTTCGGCGTAAGCAGCGGCAGGGAGCAGGACAGCCGCAAGCGCGCAGCCGGAAAGCAATCGAAACCTCATGGGGAACCTCGAACGTAATGGAATAACATATCTGAGTAGGCGCGAACGGGGGAGGACTCGCGCTTTCGCAGCGATTACACCCTTCGATGATACGTTACAACATCATTTCCATATTGTTGCCAAATTCGTGCTGCACCTGCGAGAGCAGTGGTTACTGTTGCGCGATTTGCCGTCCACTGTCATAGGCTCCGGCCGCTTGCGCTCAGAAGGAATTTCACGCCATGTCCGCCGTGCAGGCCATTGGTATCGACTTCGGCACCACCAATTCGGTAGCCGCGTTGACGACGGCGAAAGGCGAGGCCAGCCTCGTCGACTTCCGCGCTCCCGGCGGCTCCGCCTCGGTATTCCGCACTGCGCTGTGTTTCTGGCAGGACCCGGACGTTCGCGGCGGCCCAATGCCCGGCGTCGCGCATGAAGCCGGACCCTGGGCGATCTCGGAATTCCTCGACTTTCCGCAGGGCAGCCGCTTCCTCCAGTCGTTCAAGTCGGTGGCGGCGAACCCGCTGTTCGATCAGGCGACCATCTTCGAAAAGCGTCTGCGCTTCGAGGAACTGGGCCGCGTGTTCCTGGAACACCTGATCGCGCACGGCGGCGCGGCACTGAAGACCCTGCCCGAGCGCGTGGTCGTCGGCCGTCCGGTCCGCTACGTCGGTTCGCGCCCGGACGAGGCGCTGGCGCGCACGCGCTACGACGCGATGTTCGGGATGCTGGGGCGCGAGGTCCATTACGTCTACGAACCGCTCGGCGCCGCCTATGGCCACGCCTCGAAGCTGGAAGATGCGGCGACTTTGCTGGTGGCCGATTTCGGCGGCGGCACCAGCGATTTCTCGATCGTGCGCGTCGATGCCCCCGGCTCGGCGCGGCGCTGTGTGCCGCTGGGTTCGGCGGGTATCGGCATCGCCGGCGACCGCTTCGACTTTCGCATCATGGACCGACTCGTTCTGCCGATGCTCGGCAAGGGCAGCACCTACCGCTCGTTCGACAAGGTGCTGGAGATCCCCGACGGCCACTTCACCGATTTCGGCGACTGGTCGCGCCTGGCCCTGATGCGCAACCGGCGCACGCTGGCGGAACTGGCGCGGCTGCAGCACAGCGCCACCGATCCCGCCACCATCGGGCGCATGATCGCCGTGGTAGAGAACGAACTGGGCTATCCGCTCTACGAAGCGGTCGGCCGCCTCAAGCGCACCTTGTCGAGCGAGAGCCACGCGGCGTTCCATTTCAAGAGCGACGACCTGACCATCGAGGCCGAAGTGAGCCGCGCCGAATTCGAAAGCTGGATCGCGCCGGACCTCGCACAGATCGCGGAGACTCTCGACACCGCGCTCGCCAGCGCGGGCCTGCGCGCGGATCAGATCGACCGGGTGTTCCTGACCGGCGGCTCCTCGCTGATCCCCGCCGTGCGCGCACTGTTCGAGCAGCGATTCGGCTCGGGCCGGATCGACAGCGGCAACGAGCTGACTTCGATCGCGCATGGCCTCGCCCTGATCGGACAAGCGGACGAACTGGCCGAGTGGACCGTCGCGGTTTAGCCATAACCCCGCACCGGATCGCGGCCGGAACGGTATCGAGGCCCCGAATTGCTTCCCCTGTGTGTCTGATCGGCGTTTTTGCGCCCTCCCGGCTCGACAACGGCGGCGTAACCGTGTTTGGGGGCACAGCGCTGGCCAATCGCTACGGCGATGCGCCCCCGGACGACTGAGGACAGGACTGGATAATGGACGAGAACCTTCGCCGCGCGGCACTTGATTACCACCTCCACCCGCGCCCGGGTAAGCTGGCGATCGAGCCCACCAAGCGCATGGTCAACCAACGCGACCTCGCGCTGGCCTACTCGCCCGGCGTCGCCGCGCCCTGCATGGAGATCGCGGCGGACCCGTCCAAGGCGCTGGATTATACCGCGCGCGGCAACCTCGTCGCAGTCATCACCAACGGCACCGCCGTGCTGGGCCTTGGCGCGATCGGCGCGCTGGCCTCCAAGCCGGTGATGGAAGGCAAGGCCGTCCTGTTCAAGAAGTTCGCCGATATCGACGTCTTCGACATCGAGGTCGACACCACCGACCCCGAGAAGTTCATCGAGGCGGTGGCCCTGCTCGAACCGACGTTCGGCGGCATCAACCTCGAAGACATCAAGGCCCCGGAATGCTTCGCCATCGAGGCCGCGCTGAAAGAGCGCATGAACATCCCGGTGTTCCATGACGACCAGCACGGCACCGCCATCACCGTGGCCGCCGCCGTGCGCAACGCGCTGGTGCTGCAGGGCAAGACGCTGGCCGATGCGCGCCTCGTCACCTCGGGCGCGGGCGCAGCGGCGCTGGCCTGCGTCGACCTGCTGGTGACGATGGGCCTGCCGATCGAGAACATCACGCTGACCGACAAGGATGGCGTCATCCATTCCGGCCGCGAAGGCATGCTGCCCAACATGGCCCGCTATGCCCGCGCGACCGACGCGCGCTCGCTGCCCGAGGTCCTGCCCGGCGCCAGCGTGTTCCTGGGCCTGTCCGCGCCCGGCGTGCTCAAGCCCGAGTGGCTGCCGCTGTTGGCGCCCAACCCGCTGATCTTCGCGCTGGCCAACCCCGAGCCGGAAATCCGCCCGGAAATCGCCCGAGAAATCCGCCCCGACGCGATCATCGCCACCGGCCGGTCGGACTATCCCAACCAGGTCAACAACGTCCTGTGCTTCCCCTATATCTTCCGCGGCGCGCTGGACGTGGGCGCGACCCAGATCAACGAGGCGATGAAGGCCGCCGCCGCCGAGGCGATCGCCGCCCTCGCCCGCATTCCCGCCGATGACAGCGTGGCCCAGGCCTATGGCGGGCGCCGCCTGGTGTTCGGCCCCGAATACATCATCCCCACCCCGTTCGACCCGCGCCTGATCGCCGAGATCGCGCCCGCCGTCGCCAAGGCGGCGATGGACAGCGGCGTCGCCACGCGCACGGTGGACCTGGCCGAATACAAGCGCTCGCTGGCCGCCCTCAACACGCGCTCGGCGCAGGTCATGCTGCCGGTGTTCCAGGCCGCGCGCGGCGCGGGCAAGCGCGTTGCCTACGGCGAGGGCGAGGACGACCGCGTGCTGCGCGCGGTGCAGGACGCCCTGCACGAAGGCATGGTGCGCCCAACCCTGGTCGCCCGCCGCCGTATCCTCGAACAGAAGCTGCCGGAACTGGGCCTCCAGTTCAAACTCGACGAAGACGTCGATGTGGTGGACCCCGAAACCGACCACGAACTGATGAGCGAACTGGTCGAGGGCTACCGCGCCGTCGCCGCGCGCAAGGGCGTGCCTGCCGCCGAAGTGCTGCGCCACGCCTATCGCCGCCCGACCATAACCGCCGCCATGCTGCTGCGCCTCGGCCATGTCGATGCGGCGCTGGTCGGCGGCAACTCGGAATACTGGGGCCAGGTCGAACACGTCCTGCGCATCATCGACCGCACCCAGCCCCACGGGCGCGTCTATGCGCTGTCGGGCCTGATCCTCGATGCCGGCGCGCTGTTCATCACCGATACCCACATGGTCCCCGATCCCACCGCCGAACAGGTGGCGGAGATGAGCGTGCTGGCCGCTGCCGCCGTGCGCCGCTTCGGGCTGGAGCCGCGCGTGGCGTTGCTGTCGCACTCCAACTTCGGCTCCTCGCACAGCCCCAGCGCACGCAAGATGCGCGCTGCGGCGGCCATGGTCCGCGCCTCGGCGCCGGACCTGCTGGTGGACGGCGAAATGCATGCCGATGCCGCGCTCAGCCAGGCGCTGCGTGACAAGCTGGTGCCCGACAGCCGCTTCGAAGGCGCGGCCAACCTGCTGGTCATGCCCAACCTGGACGCTGCCAACATCACGCTGACGGCGCTCTCGGCATCGTCGAGCTCGCCCACCATCGGGCCGATGCTGCTGGGCCTTGCACAACCGATCCACGTCCTGTCGCCGGGCGTCACCGCGCGCGGCATCCTCAACCTGACCAGCATCGCGGTCAGCGGCGTGGACGACGCCGCACAGGACTGAAACCGAAACGACGAACGGGCCAATCCGGGGCGGTCGCACCACCCCGGATTGGCCCGCGACTGCACTGCTCGCGAAGAAGAGTGCAGCCTTAACCGAACGATCAGTGCTTGGTCACGGTCACTTCGTCGAGCGCATCGCCCGTCGCGGTGAAAGCGCGGTAAACCAGCTTCTGCTGGTCCACGTCGATCACCTGGTAAGCCTGCGTGCGCGAAGCCGACTTTTTCGCCCAGGGCAGCGAGCCTACATCATACATCTTCGGCCCCGCCACCGAGACGGCGTAGGTCGACCCGGCATCGTCCGTGGTGGGGCCATCCGGGCCGATCGCGCCGCGTGCATAGCCATGGTCGTGGCCCTGCAGCACCAGATCGACCTTGTACTTGTCGATCAGCGGTTTCAGCGCCGCGCGGACCTTGGGATTATCGCGGCCCGGCTCGCTGGAGAACAGCGGAAAGTGCAGGAACAGCACCGTCCAGCGGCTGGGGTTCTTTGCCAGCAGGCCCTCCAGCCACTTCACGATCGCCTTTTGGGCGACGGGATCGCGGTCTACCTGCATCGAATCGATCGAGATCAGGCGCAGGCCCTGATAATCGGTGTACCAGTTGGTTTCGCGGCTGGTCGGGACGTCCGCCGGCCCGTTTTCCGGCAGGGTAAACTGGCGGCGCCACTGGCCGTTGATGGACGAACCGGCGCGGGCGTTCTCGTCCTTGACGTATTCGTGGTTGCCCGGCGTGGGCATCTGGGGCGTCTGGCCATACAGGAACCCGCCCGAGGCGAACCATTCGCCCCATTCGGCATCGCTGTCGTGCTTGTTGATGAGGTCGCCGGCGTGGATCACGAAGGCGGCGTCCCCTGCGTGCCGGAAGGCCATGCGCAAGGTGCGCGAGGCTTCGGACAGGATCTGGTTCTGCATGTCGCCCATGTAGATGAAGCGGAACGGGGCGTTCGCTTTCGCTGCGGTGTGGAACTGCAGCCACTCGGACCAGTGGGCGCCGTCGCCCACGCGGTAGGCATAGACGGTGTCCGGCTCCAGCTCTTTGAGCACGGCGGAATGGTAGGCGGCGCGGAACGCCGGGTCCTCGCGCACGGGCAGCGTGGCATCGTCGGTCACGGCGGCCAGCGTCATGGGCGACTTCACGAAGTCCGGGCCATTGGTGGCCTTGGCATATTGCACCTGTCCGGCCAGCCCCGGCGCAGAGCGCCAGGTCACCGCCATCTCGGTCACCGGGTCGGCGGTGAGGTTCAGGACGATGCGCTCGGGCGTGACGGTTGCAGGAGCCAGCGTGACCGGCGCCGGGGCGGCGGGGGCATCAGCCGCCCCCACCGCTGCGAAGGGAAAAGCAGCGCCCAGAAGCAGGGCGCCGGCAAGGATCGTCTTCATATCAATTCCCTCAGAAGATCGCGTTGAAGCCGACCGAGATGGTCCGCCCGTTCTTCACGTAGCCCCGGCTGGCGCCTTGCCCCGACGACACGGTCTCCCAGTAGGTATGCGCATCGAACAGGTTCTGGACCTGCAGCTGCACCGAGGACTTCTTGAGGAAGGTCTTGCGGAAGGTCAGGTCGACGAAGCTGTAGGCCTGCTCGTACGGGTTGTTGCCGAAGTCGTTGATGCCGCCCATGAACTTGGACTGATAGTTCCACGCACCGTAGACCTCGAAGCCCTTGTGCTCCCAGAAAAGCTGGAGGTTTACGATGTTGTCCGGCGTTTCCATCAGCGGCAGGGTGTAGCCTTCCGGGTGCCACGAAAGCCCGGTCACCGCCTTGGAGCGCTGCATGGTCACGTTGCCGCCCACGCCCAGTCCGCCGAGCAGACCCGGCAGCCAGTGAAGCTGCTGCTGCACGCTCACTTCCACGCCGTAGACTTCCGCCCACTTGCCGTTGTTGGGCATGGAAATCGCCACGCCGGAAGGGTCTACGTTTTCACCCAGCGTTCCGTCGCGGATGTTGCTGGACGAGGAGCGGAACAGGAAGTTGGTGATGTGCTTGTAGAACAGTGCAACCGAATAGGCCCCGCTGTTGCCGGCATAATGCTCCAGCGACATGTCGAGGTTGACCGAACGCATCGGCTTGAGGTTCGGGTTGCCCTGCTGGATCGCCAGCAACACCCAGTCGGACGTGGGGTTCTGCGTGCCGTCGCCATCGGGATCGACATCGTAGGCATATTCGCGCGCGGAACTCATGCGGGCGATATCGGGACGGGCGAAGCTGGTCCACACCGCGCCGCGCAGCTTGGTGCGCTGGTCGAAATCGTAGTTCACGTGGACCGAGGGCAGCACGTTGGTGAAGCTGGAACGGTCGGTGGTGTAGCGCATGCCCAGCACCTGATCGAGGTTGTAGGCCTCGATCTTGTTGCGCGTGGTCTCTACGCGGACGCCGGCGATGACCTGCGCCTTGCCGAAGCGCGCAGTGGCCATCGCATAGCCGGAAACCACCCGCTCGTTGAAGCGGAAGCTGTCCTCGTCGGACAGCGTGGCTTTCGAGGGATCAACCGCGAAACCGTCGAAGATCGTGCTGTTGCCGTCCTTGGCGCCTTGCAGTTCGGCCAGCATCTTCTCGTTATCGATGGTCGTGCCAAGCTGGTACTGGCCGCTATAGGCGCCGCCGAACAGGCTGGTCACGTCCTTGCCGAAGAAGTCGGAGAAATCGGCAAGGGTGCCGTCGGCATCGAGGTTGAGGAACGAACCCTGATAGGTGCGGCGCTGCGAATCGTAGAACTTGCCGCCCGCCTTGACCGAATCCAGCCACGCAATATCGGGCTTCCACGTCACGTTGAACTGGGCCTGCCACAACTTCTCGCTGCTACCGCCCACCTCGCCTTCGAGGCTGCTGAACGCATATTGCGACGGGTCCTGCACGCCCGCCATGCCGGCGTCGGTCAGCAGCCACTTGGGGAAGCGCGAGTCCGCAGAACTGTCGAAATACACGCCCTCGTTGCCCAGCCAGCCATACTTGTCGCTGCGGAACTCCATCGTGTAGCCGTCGTCGAGGTTGTCCTTCGACTGCGAGTACGAGACATCATAGTCGATCGTCACCGTGCCCAGCCGCGACACGCCGCCGATGTTGGCGGAAGCCAGGTTGCCGGTTTCGTTGGTGGCCTCCCAGAACCGGCGCAGGCGGAAGCCCTGCGGGTCCCAGGTGCCCGATCCGCCGTTGAGCGTGTAGAACGACCTGGCCGAACGATCAGCATCAGTGATCCGGCCATCGCCGTCCCGGTCGACGATCTGGCCCACGGTGTAGCCGTAGATATTGCCCAGCTTCGCGTCCTGGCCGATGATGCTGTCGTCCGGCGCAGCCAGGCTGGTATCGTCGGTGTTGACCTGCGACAGGCGCGCCGAATTTTTGCTGGTGTCGTTGCGGAAGTTCAGGCGGTTGAGGAATTCCTTCTTCTGGTACTGATTGTACTGGCCGCGAACGTGCATGTCGTGGTTGTCCGAACGGTAATCCAGGCTGGTGTTGCCGCCCCAGCGCTTCACGTCGGTTTCGCCGAAGCCCAGGTCCATGCCGCGCATCACGAAGCGGTCCGGGTCCCAGCCCAGCGTCTCGCTGTTGTCGTACCAGCTGTCGGGCTGGTTATCGCCGTCCACGCCGTTCTTCTCGAACTGCGACTTGCGGCGGCTGTAGCTGCCCGAGACGAAGATGCCGAAGTTATCGCTGAACTGGCGCGAAAAGGCGCCCGAGAGCTGACCGTATTTACGATGGTCGAACTTGTCGAGCATGCCGCCTTCGCCGGACAGGCGAAAGTAGGTGGGGTCCTGATCGAAGGCGGTTGGCGTGGAAATGTCGATCGAGCCGCCCAGCGCATCGCCGTCGCGGTCGGGCGTCAGGGTCTTGTAGACGGTGATCTGCTTGATGCCGTCAGGCGGCAGGACCGAAAGGCGCACACCGCGGTAGAAGTTGTTGTCGCGCGACCCCGCGCCGCCCAGACGCACGCCGTTGATCGAGTAGTTGTTCAGCTCGGTGGACAGGCCGCGAACGGTGATGCGGTCGCCCTCGCCGGTGCTGGCGCTGCGTACCGCGTTGACGCCGGGCAGGCGGGCCAGCGCTTCGGACACGTTGTTGGCGGGCAGCTTGCCCATGTCATCAGCGGTGATGCTGTCCGAGATCATGTCGCTCTTGCGCTTGGTCTCCAGCGAACGCTGCACCGCCGCGACATAGCCGGTGACGACGATCTCACCGTCGACCTTGTCCTCCGCAACTTCGGCGGTGCGGCTGGCGCGGGCCTTGGGTCGCTTGTCGGCGCGCGGCGTTTCGGCATTCAACGCGGCGGTGCGGGTCTTGGCGGCCAGCGGCTTGACGATGATCGTGCCGCCCCGGCGCTGCGTGTCGACATTGGCCCCGCCTACAAGCTGCGAAAGCGCCCG
The DNA here is from genome assembly GCF_000876675.2 of Novosphingobium sp. P6W. Taxonomy (GTDB): domain Bacteria; phylum Pseudomonadota; class Alphaproteobacteria; order Sphingomonadales; family Sphingomonadaceae; genus Novosphingobium. The sequence goes on along the minus strand of NZ_CP030352.1, from coordinate 1,104,324 downwards.
CTCGGCCGACATGGTGCCCGATACCGCCTGGCTGCGACGACCGCGCAGCGCGTCGGGCGAAGCCGCCACGGGCACTCCGGTAACACGCGAATACTGCTGCAGTGCGCGGGCCAGATCCTGCGCGGGAATGGAAAAAGCGAAGCTGCGCTCGGCAGCAGCATGAGCCTGAGACGACGCAGCCATACCCCCGGCAAGCGTCGCAAAAGCAATCGCCAGTGCCGAGGCACCGGCGACAGGCTTGGTCAGACGAAACATATAAGAATTACCCCTAATTCATAAACCGATCATGGGGCAGACGGAGTTCGGTTCCCAAACCCGACAAATATTTTTTCTTACATTTCCGCGTCTTATTAATGAATTTCTCGTGACACTCACGATCCGCGCCGGTTCGCCAAAATCGCCTTAACGCGACAGAACGTAAGCGCCGCCTTCTTCGCGCCAGCGCAAGTCGTGGATCGCCGCGATCGCGTCGAGCACGTCGGCCGGTCGGTCGGTCTGGAAGCGGCCGGTCACCAGCAGTTCGCCCAGCGCCGGATCGGACAGCGCCACGGGCCGGGCCGATGTGCGGTTGAGCCGCTGGACCAGTTGCAGCACGGGCGTGTCGTTCGCTTCGTACCACCCCTTGGTCCAGCCGGGGCGCTGCCCGGTCACGCCGCGCAGGCTGCGCACCCGCTCGCCCGATACTTCTAGACCGCTGCCCGCCGGCAGGCGCCATTGCCGCCCGGCCCCGGCATCCACGCTGACCAGCCCGCGATAGACCTGCACGACATGGGTATCATCGTCGAGTCGGTCCACATCGAAAGCCGTACCCAGCACCGAAACGCTGGCGCCCCCGGTATCGACCGAGAAGCCGCGCAGCCGTTCGTGCGCAACGTCGAAGAACGCCTCGCCCGCTTCCAGCGCCACATGGCGCGACCAGGGCGTGATCCGCACCGCGATGCGCGTGGCGCCGTTCATGCGGATCGTCGAACCATCGGACAAGGCGACCACGCGCGTCGTGCCGCGCGGCGTTGCGAAGGCGGCTTCCTCCACCAGCAGGCGCGGCGCCATGACCACGCCCAGCACCAGCGCCAGCGCGGCGACGCCCAGCCCTGCCCAGCGGCCTGTGAATGCCCGCCGCCATGCACGGCCCGGTCGGTAGTCATCATCGTTCGAGGCGATAGGCTCCCTAGAAGCCGCGATCGTCTCGCCGTTATCCCTGAGGGCGCGATGCAGCCCCTCGGACTGCCATATCGCACTCAGCCGCGCATATGCTTCGACGTGGCGCGGGTCCTTGAGTATCCAGCGGTCGAACTCGGCCGCCATTTCGGCGTCCTGCACGGGCCGGCTCATGCGGTCGATCCAGCGGGCGGCCTGCCAGTCGATGTCGTGGAATTCGCTGCCCATCAGTCCTGCCCCACCAGATCGACGCCGGCCTGTTCGAGCGCCTTGCGCAAGTCGATCATACCACGCGTTATGTGCTTTTCGACGGCCTTGGCGCTGATCGCAAGGTCTTCGCCGATGGAGCGGCAGCTTTCCTGGTTCAAACGGCGCCGGATCAGGACCTCGCGCCGCAAGGGCGGCATTCGCCGCAGGCAGCGATTGAACACATCGACCGCACGGCGGGAATCGAGCACCCGGTCCATCGAGGGTTCCTCGCTCTGCCATTCGTCGTCCACTTCGTCGGACAGACGCCTCTCGCGGCGATGCATGTCGGTCAGCAGGTTGTCGGCGATACGGAATGCCAGCGCGAACACGCTGCCGATCTGCTGCGTGCGGCCCAGTTCGACCAGCCGTGCGACGGTTTCCTGCGCAATGTCGTCGGCGATATCGTGGCGTCCGCTACGCCCGCGAACATAGCGCTGGACGGCGGTCTGGACCGCGTCCCACCCGTCCTGACGCGGCGCAGTTCCGGGCTGTGCCTCCAAATCCCTGATCGACGACAGCACGCGAACCCCCAAGCCCCGGAAAGTCGCGCTCGTTAATGACAGGTCATGACAGTTTCACGATAGCGGCCCCGCATGATGCATTTGCGCCGCACGGGGGGTGATTACGAGGGATCTTCCTGCCCACGCCGCGATCTTTTCAAGGCCTCTTTCAACCGGCCGCGATCCACCGTGTACGGCGAAAATCCCGCGTAGCGACCCGGACGCAGCCACAGTCCGGTGACCAGCCCCATCGACGCCGCGCTCAGGGTGGACCAGGCCACGCTGACCAGCGGCATCATCGCGGCAGCAGCGGCAAGGATCACGATATCGATCGACAACTGGGTGCGGCCGATGTTCCAGCCACGCTTGCGGCTGAGCCATACCGTAACAACGCCGATGCCGCCCACGCCGGTCCCGTGGCGAACGAAGGCCAGCGTGCCCATGCCCAGCAGGCAGCCCGCACCGATGGCGGCCAACGCCGGGTCACGAACCTGCAACTCCAAAGTATGGCCGACCGCGATCGACAATGCCGCTATGGCCGCGCTGCCCGCCACCGTGCGCAACGTGAACAGCGATCCCATGGCGCGAAAGGCCAGCACCAGGAACGGCAGGTTCAGCAGCGCGAAAAGCAGGCCCGGCGGAAATTGCAGGTCGCGCGGCAGATAATGTCCAACCAGCAGCGCGACGCCCGCCATGCCGCCCGTCACCAATCCCGCCGCGTTTAGGATCGCAAGCCCCAGCGCGATCAGCAGGCCGCCGACCAGCAGCGCCAGCGCATCCTCGAAGGTGCCGTGCGGACGCTCGCCCGTTGCCATCACAAACCCCTTCGGCTTGAGCGCGGCACAGGAATGCGCAGCAGCCCGGGCCGCGCACCGTCATTGGTGAGAGAAATCATGCCCTTGCGCATAGCACGGATGATGCTGCAGCGCTGTTCGAAAAATGCGCATCCACGTACTTTCATTACCAGCCGTCAGAAGTAGATATCGATGTAGTCTGTCAGCCCATCGCACCATTCGAATTCTCGCAGGCGGTAGTAATTCCGGTTCTGGGTAACCGCGAAGTGCCAGGTCTTGGTCTTCTTGCAGGAGCGACCCTTGTCGGGCGTGTCGGTGATCTCGATCGTGCCGTCGAAGGTGAAATAGCCGGCGCCGATCTCGCTGATCGTGCCGTCCAGGAACAGGCGGCCCGGCCCACCCGCCTCGGCCTGCGCACCGCGCAGCCGCAGGGTCTCGCCGTCGCGCCGGACATAGGCGGTGCCGCGCGTATTCCAGTCCAGCCACTGCAGGGTCAGGCCCTTGTTGGCCAGCAGGCGCTGCTCTCCGGCGCGGTCGAGCACCCGGGTGGGCTCCGCCGACAGCGCCGGCGGAGGGGCTGCTTCGTCGGCCAGAGCCGGCAGCGCGGAGGCGGAAATCAGCAGGCCCGTCAGCGCAGGCAGCAGAGTCGAATTCAGGATTCGGGCAAACATGCCTACGAGGCTAATCAAACAGGTCCCGCTTGGCCAGCCCGCCCCTAATGCGCAGATTCCGCGCCCTCACGCCGGGACCTTCTTGCGCGCGGCGAAGCGTAGGACCAGGTATCCCGCCAGCGCCGAAACCAGCGATCCGCCCAGCACGCCGATCTTCACCTCGTCGATCAGCAGCGGATCGCTGAACGCCAGTCCGCCCACGAACAGGCTCATCGTGAAGCCGATGCCGCACAGCAGGCACATGCCGTAAGTCTGCAGCCAGGTCGCGCCGCCGGGGCGCTGGGCGATGCCGAAACGCGCGCAGAGCCACACGGCCAGGAACACGCCCAACTGCTTGCCCAGGAACAGGCCGCCCGCCACGCCCAGCGGCAGCGGAGCGACGAGATGCTCCATGCCCAGGCCCTTGAGCGAGACACCCGCGTTGGCGAACCCAAACAACGGCACGATGCCGAATGCGACCCACTTGTGCAGGCCGTGCTCCAGCCGGTGCAGCGGCGATTCCGCGCTGTCGGGCGCGCCCGGGGTCACGCGGATCGGGATCAGGCTGGCCGCCAGCACGCCCGCGATCGTCGCGTGGACACCCGAAAGCAGCACCGCCAGCCACAGCAGCACGGCAAGGCCAAGGTACGGCCACAGCTTCTGCACGCCCGCACGGTTAAGCACCAACATCACGCCCATGATGACGGCCGCCGCCAGCAGCGCCGGGCCGTGGATGCCGCTGGTATAGGCCAGCGCGATCACTGCGACGGCGCCCATGTCGTCGACGATGGCGACCGTGGTGAGGAACAGCTTGAGCGAGGCCGGCACCCGGCTGCCCAGGATGGCCATCACGCCGATGGCAAAGGCGATGTCGGTCGCCGCCGGGATCGCCCAGCCCCGCGCCAGCCCCGGCGCGGGCCCCGCGATCGCCAGATAGATCAGCGCGGGAACGATCATGCCGGCAGTCGCCGCGATGGCCGGCAAGGCGCGGTCCGCCCAGCTGGAGAGATGCCCGTCGACGAACTCGCGCTTGATCTCCAGTCCGACGAGCAGGAAAAACAGCGCCATCAGCCCATCGTTGATCCAGTGCGCCAGCGACATCGGCCCGACCATCAAGTGCAGGGTGTGGAAATAGGTGTCGGCCAGCGGACTGTTGGCGACGACAAGCGCCAGAGCCGCAGCCCCCATGAGCAGGATGCCGCCAGCAGCCTCGCTGCGCAGGAAGGCGCGCAATGCGGATGGCGGGCGTTTGGAAGTCATCATGGTGGCTGGTCCAGCCCTTGGTTGGTCTGCGTTCAAAGCTTCATGGCGCATCCAGCGCGGAGCGCAAGGCGGTGGACCGCACGTAATGCGCGCCCTAGAACCATGGCCCCCGGCAGGAAGGCATTTGACGATGAAATACAAGCTCCTGATAGACGGCGCGCTGGTGGACGGCGCATCGGCGATCGAGGTGGTCAATCCGGCCACCGGGCGGCCCTTCGCCGCGGCGCCCCGCGCTGATGAAGCGCAGGCGGAACTGGCCATCGCCGCTGCCCGGCGCGCCTTTCCGGCGTGGGCGGCGCGGGATTGCGCAGGGAGGCGCGGCTATCTGGAACAGCTTGCTACCGCCATCGAGGCGCGCGCCGAAGACTTCGCCCGGCTGCTGACGCAGGAACAGGGCAAGCCGCTGGAGCAGGCGCGGCAGGAAGTCATGGGCACTGTCGCCGCGCTGGGCTATTATGCAGAGCAGAAACTGGCCCCGCGCACCTTGCGCGAAACCGCCGAGGATCGCATCGTCGAACAGCGCTATCCGCTGGGCGTGGTCGCCGCGATAACGCCCTGGAACTACCCGCTGCTGCTGATGATGTTGAAGGTGGCCCCGGCGCTCATCACCGGCAACACCGTGATCGCCAAGCCAGCGCCGACCACCCCGCTCAGCACCCTGCTGCTGGGAGAGATCGCCGCCGCCATCCTGCCCGCCGGAGTGTTCCAGACCCTGGTAGACCGCAACGATCTGGGCGCCATGCTCAGCGCTCATCCCGGCGTGGCCCACGTCAGCTTCACCGGCTCCACACCCACTGGCAGGAAAGTGCTGGCAAGCGCGTCCGACACGCTCAAGCGCTTCACGCTGGAACTGGGCGGCAACGACGCCGCGATCATCCTCGACGACGCCGACGTAGCCAAGGTCGCGCCTGCCATTTTCGCGGGAGCAACCACCAATTCCGGCCAGATCTGCCTGGCCGTAAAGCGTGTCTACGCTCCGCGCGCGATGATGGACGCCCTGTGCGAGGAACTGGCGCGGCTGGCCGCAGAGGCCGTCGTCGGCGACGGGCTTAAGCAAGGCACGACGATCGGCCCGATCCAGAACCGCGCCCAGTTCGAAAAAGTGCTGACCCTGATCGAGGACGCCCGCGCGCGGGGCACCATAGTCGCGGGCGGCGAGCCCTCATCGCGGGATGGCTACTTCATCGCGCCCACCATCGTGCGCGACCTGCCCGACGACGCCCGCCTGGTGCGGGAAGAACAGTTCGCGCCGGTCCTCCCCGTCCTCGCCTATGACGACCTCGACGATGCGATTGCCCGCGCGAACGACAGCGACTTCGGCCTTGGCGGCACTGTCTGGACCTCGGACGTGGAGCGCGGGATCGCCGTCGCCGCACGGATCGAAAGCGGCACCGTCTGGGTCAACAAGCACCTTGACTTGCCGTTCGACGTCCCGTTCGGCGGCGCCAAACAGTCCGGCATCGGCCGCCAGCAGGGTATCGAAGGCATGGAGGACTTCACCCAGACGCGGATCGTCAACGCCGCCCTGGGGTAAGCGTCACTCCTTCAGCAGCCGTTCGCAAAAAACCGCCGAAGCTGCGGCCGGGCGAAACGGGGTGGATTTCCAATATCCAACGCCCTGCCCCGCCGCATGCTCAGGATATGAAAAAGCGGCTGAGGCCCATGGCCTTGAGGCCCCGGCGATAGGTCATCGAACTCATGTCCGCCGGGATGTGTGCTTCCATCATCGGGTCAAGCGGCAGGCACTCGGGCATCTGCACCTCGACGATCGCCTTGTCCTCCTCGAACACGCGCAAGTTGAAATCGTAGACATCCTGAACCGGCAGATCGGTATCGAAATTGCGTGCCATCGGTGCGAACAACCGCGTCACGCGGGCCGAAACCGGCGAAGCGGCATTCATGATGACCAGCCGGTCCTCGCCGGGGAAGTGGATCTCCAGCGTGGCGGTGAACGGCAGGTGGCAGCGGAAATGCCGCAGCCAGTCGAAGTCCGGCACGCCCTTGCCCTCGACCCCGATCGGATAATTGCCGACCGTGCTCCAGTATTCGGCGTCGAAACCATAGCCTGTGACTTTCGTCTTGTAGGCCGGGACTTCGGCATTGTTCACATCGCCGAACGTATCGGTGTGCACGAAGGCGAAATGCGCGACATCGAGAAAGCCCTCCATCTGGCGCCCAGCGAAACCATTGATATCGATCCAGGGGCAGACGATCTGCTGAAAAGCCGGCTCGTCCCAGTGCGGCATACTGGCGATGGCGCCCGGCGCCGGCTCGTCCGCGTCGGGCAGGAGGCAGGTCCAGATCAGGCCATAGCGCTCCACGCTGGGGAAGGTTTTCAGGTGCAAGCGCGCGGGAATGTCCTTGGCCGGGTGCGCGGGGACATGGGTGCAGCGCCCCCCGGCTCCAAAACGCAGGCCGTGATAGGCGCAGACCACGCCCCCTTCGGCCTGCGTCCCCAGGCTTAGCGGCACACCGCGATGCGGGCAGATGTCGGGCGCCACGACCACCTCGCCGTCCGCCTTGTAGATGACGAGACCTTGGTCGAGCAGCCTGGTGCCGATGGGCGCCTCGCCCACCTCGCGCGCCAGTGCCACGGGATACCAGTGACGGGCGAGGATCGCCCAGTCCTCGGGTTCGAAAGTGCAGCCTCGCGGCAGGATGATCTCGTCGTGAGGCTTCTCGAGTAGTGCAGTAGCCATGGTTATTCTCTCGCAGTCGATGGAACGACCGCTGACCGATTTGACCTGCTCCATCAAACGCAATGATTTGCATATCGCGTTGCAAAAATTAGAGCGCTACGAAAAAATCCCCGGAAACAAGCCAGTTGCGCAGGTCCCAAATGCAATCCTGATATTATATTTTACGAAACATATTTTGCAAAACCAGCCAATGCGGCCGGTAAACCTGGACGCTAGGAGCCCGCCGCCCCCTTCCTGCCTACCTCCTGAATTGCGCCCGCTTTTGCCCGGAACGCCGACATGCACGGCTCTCTTCCGGCGGCCGGCCCGAATTATTCTGGCAATTCGCCCCCCCATGATCCAACGGGATAGGCATCAATTTCCGCCGCGCCCCGCAATCAGGTAAGCAGTTTCGCGAGCCACTGGCCGCGGCGGTGACGTTACCTCCGCAAGCGCGCTCCATGCTCCCGAATTCCTTGAGGCAATGATCCTGTGCAAGTCAGTAAATTCCAGCCCGACCGTTTTTTGCGCGACTACTGGCAGAAGAAGCCGCTGCTGATCAAAAACCCCTGGGCCTCGTGGAACAATCCGCTGGAGCCCGACGAACTGGCGGGCCTGGCCTGCGAAGATGGCATCGAATCCCGCCTCATCACGCAGGCTGATGGCGCACTGGCCCTTGAGCACGGCCCGTTTGCCGAAACTCGCTTTGGCGAACTGGAAGGCGCCCCCTGGACCCTTCTCGTCCAGGCCGTCGACCATCATGTGCCGGAAGTCAGCGCATTGCTCGACTCGTTTCGCTTCATTCCGAACTGGCGGATCGACGATGTCATGGTGAGCTACGCAGTTGACCAGGGCGGCGTAGGCCCGCACTTCGATCAGTATGACGTGTTCCTGATCCAGGGCCTTGGTAAAAGGCGCTGGCAGGTTGGCGCACCGTGCGATGATCGGACCGAACTGCTGCCACACGACGATTTGCGCCTGCTCGCCAGCTTCGAGGCGACGCAGGAGTGGGTTCTCGAACCCGGCGATATTCTTTACGTACCGCCCGGCATCCCGCACAACGGCATTGCCATCGGCGACGATTGCATGACCTACTCCATAGGCTTTCGCGCGCCGTCGCGCGATGAACTGGTCGTCCAATGGACCGAGCATCTGCTGGACCAGTCGGAAAGCGACCTCCACTACGCCGACCCTGATCTGGCCTTGCAGGACAACCCCGGTGAGATCGCGCCTGAAGCGCTCGCCGGTCTGCACGCGATGATTACCGAGAAACTTCAGGACCGCCAGGCGTTCGCACGGTGGTTCGGCCAGTACAACTCGATGCCCAAGAACCTCGATATCGACTGGGCGCCGGAGGTGCCTATCGATGCCGCTGATCTTTGCGCACTGGTTTCGGCTCCGGTTTGCCTGACCCGCAACCCCGCCAGCCGATTTTCCTTCGTCCGCGAGAGCGCCGGGTCCGTGATGTTGTTCGTCGATGGCCACTCGTACCCTTGCGCGGACGAGTGCGCCCTGTTCGCCGAACGCCTGTGCGCAATTGATGAGATCACGGTCGGTCCCGACGACGTGAAATCGCAGTCCACGGTGGCCGTCATCGTGGCGCTGCTCAACCTCGGCAGCATCGAGATCGCTGAAGAGGACTGACATCCAAAGCTTTCCGATGAAATGGCGCTGCTTAATCTGGCCGTGATTGCGCGATGATGTATAAAGCTCATCATCGTTCGCCACACGTCAGCCACCGCAGATGCCATTTTGGGTCCGGAACAGAAGAACCGCGATGCAATTCAGCCGGGCGGACCTCGCCGATTTTGCCTACTTCCTCGCCATCGCGAAGCACCGCAGTTTTCGCCGTGCGGGACAGGAAGTAGGCGTCACCGCATCGGCCTTGAGCCACGCTCTCAAGGGGCTGGAAACCCGTCTCAACGTCCGCCTGCTCAACCGCACCAACCGTAGCGTGACGCTGACGGTCGCCGGAGAAGAACTGCTTGCGGTCATCCAGGGCCCATTCGAAGCGATCGACCGGGCATCGGACGTGCTAGAGCGTCATCGCGGGCTGCCTTCTGGACATATTCGGCTGAACGTGGCCGAGGACGCCGCGATGCTGCTGCTTGGGCCAGTGATGCCCATATTTGTTGACCGTTATCCCGAAGTGCAGATCGACATCGCGGTCAACAACCGCCTCGTCGATATCATCGAGGAAGGGTTCGACGCCGGGATACGCTACGGCGGCACGGTGCCCGAGGACATGATTGCGCAGCGTTTGTCTGCTGACATCCGCTGGGTCGTGGCCGGTGCCCCCGAATACTTCGCGCGCTTTGGGAAACCGCAGCATCCCCGCGATCTCGAGGCTCACCGCTGCATACAGATCAAGCTGGGCGACAATCGCATCTACAAGTGGGAGTTCGATCGCGACGGCGCGGAGATCGAGTTTGCGGTGCCCGGCGCGGTGACGATCAACAGCACCCAAACCGCGCGCACCCTTGCCCTGAACGGCACGGGGCTCATGTATGCGCCCGAGCCGTGCGTGAGCCGTCAGGTCGAGGACGGCACCCTCACGATCGCGATGGAAGACTGGGCATCGATGGGTCCGGGCTTCCACCTCTATTATTCGAGCAGGCGGCAACTCCCTGCGGGCCTGCGCCTGCTTGTTGACCTAGTGAGAGAAATCAGACCTCTGGGCCTCTAAAAAAGGCAAAGCGGCAAAGGCGCTCGCTGCCAAGCCAGCGGCGGGCAAGACCTCGCTGCAGATGAAGTTCACTCGGGCGTGACGAAGGTTCCCGCCCCTCATGATGAGAATTTCACATCATCGCGTGGAGCTGGCGGGCGCTAATCAGGAATCCGCTCTGCGCCTATCTTGTTGGTTCAACGGCCGGTCCGACTGGCCGCAAGCAGCGGATGCCCCGATCCCGGGACATCGCGCCAGCAGGAGCAACACGCATGGAATTAAAGCGCGCAGGATCGCAGCCCTCCCAGGAAGGCCCAGAAGCGTTCTTCACCGGCACGGTACGCATCGATCCCCTCAATGTCGCCGCGGAACCGGCGCGCCATAGCTGCGCGGCGGTCACCTTCGAGCCCGGGGCACGAAGTGCCTGGCACACCCACCCGCTTGGCCAGACCCTGATCGTCACCTCCGGCTGCGGTTGGACGCAATGCGAGGGCGAAGCGATCGTGGAGATTCGCGCCGGCGACGTCATCTGGTGTCCGCCCGGCCACAAGCACTGGCACGGCGCCACTCCCACGACAGCGATGACGCATATCGCGATCCAGGAAGCGCTCGACGGCAAGAACGTCGTCTGGTTGGAGAAAGTTACCGACGAGGACTACCTTGCCGGCCCCCCGCAGGCTTGAACGGGAGGATCGACGATAACCAATCCGACATATGACTTTACCGGCCAGGTGGCGTTCGTCACCGGCGCTGGAATGGGCATGGGGCTCGCCGCAGCGCGCGCTTTCGCCGCCAGCGGGGCCGCAGTCATGCTTACCGACATCGATGGGGACCTTGCGATCGCCGAAGCACAGCGCATCGTCGCCGAGGGCGGCAAGGCGATCGGAATGGCCTGCGATGTGTCGAACGAAACGCAGGTCGCCGCCGCCGTCGATCGCACAGTGGCAGAGTTCGGCAGGCTGGACATGGCGTTCAACAACGCCGGCATTCAGGTGCCGCCCTCGGACGCGGCCGACGAGCCGATCGAGCTGTTCGAGCGCGTCACCGCTATCAACCAGCGCGGCGTCTGGGCCTCGATGAAGCACGAACTGCGCATCATGCGCGAGCAGGGCTCTGGCGCCATCGTCAACAACTCCTCGCTGGGCGGACTGGTGGGCCTGCCGGGGCGCGCCGCCTATCACGGCACCAAGCACGCAGTCCTAGGCATGACCAAGAGTGCCGGCGTCGAATATGCGCCGCGCGGTGTGCGCATCAACGCGGTCTGTCCCGGCACCATCGACACGCCGATGGTGCGCAGCATGCTCGAAGGCCAGGCCGATGCCATGGCCGAGATCATGCGCGACCAGTCGATCGGCAGACTTGGCCATGCCGACGAGGTGGCCGCAGCGGTCCTGTGGCTGTGCAGCCCGGGCGCAAGCTTCATCGTCGGCGTCGGGCTTCCCGTGGACGGTGGTTTCACGGCGCATTGAGCGCCTCGCCATTATTCCGAGCGGTCCGCATGCAACGCATCCCCCCTTATCGCAGGGATATTTCTCATGACCTAAGCCCCAACCCAGGCCCAGGCTAAGCCGATGGTCAGAGCCGCTGGACGTCCTTATCAAGCGAGAGCGGGCGCTGGTAGGAGACATCGCTCCGGTCACGCTGTCCCTTGATGTAGCCCGCCGCCGAAATGTACGGCGACTTCAGCAGCGACGCATCACCCTGGATCAGGAAGTCGAGCGTACAACGGCGCAGTGCGATGCGCCACACGCCGTCCCGCTTTTCCAGCCTGTCGACGTAGCGGCCGTTGATGAACCGGACGGTTTCTCCATCGGGGTTCAGAAGCCCGACTAGCACATAGCTCTCGGCATGTGCGGTCTCACCTTCGATTTCGCAGGTGTGGGTCGTGATGTTGTGCAGGTTGAGCAGCGCACCCTGCGCGTGGATCTTGTTGGCCCACTCGCCATACTCGGGGCCGTTATTGATGGCGGCAGCGCCGTGTTCGTCGACACCGTCTTCGTGGTAGGACGCGGTCATCAGCGCAACATCGAACCGGTCGTGCCCTCGTGCATGGCCATGCACGCAGTCCTCGATCGCGAGGCGGTCCTTCAGGTAGGCTACGTCGCGCGCCAGCGCTTCCAGATCTACAGTCATGGTTTTGCCTCTCAGTTTAATGGATTTGCTGCATTTGCATTGATCCTTCGCGAACGCCTGCGCGCCATCATGACTGCTAAACCCCGCGATGCGTGTGTCGACCATCGCTTCGCCGGGCATTCACGACTTCGTACTGTACGCATGCTCAATACATGTAGTTCAAGCATGATCGTATCAACCTAGCGCACGACCGCGTGATGGAATGCCAATGGCTTGAGGCCGGGATGAAGCTCCTGCGCGGTAGCTGGTATGCGTCCTCCTGCGTCAGTGATGCCGTAATCTCGGGCGATCTGCGCGCCCACCAGGGTCGAGCCGCTCAAGGCTTGCAGTTCAGGATCGTTGGAGAGTGCCCAGATCACTTCGCCTGTGAATTCCGGAGTTTCACAGCGGCCGTCGAGATGACCATACTTTTCTCGGTCCGACGCGATGATCGCCTTCAGCCTGTCGGTAAGAAGGGCCCCCATCCAGATGGAGACAACCGCGACACTCTTGCCCGCGTGTCGCAAGTCGCTCGCCATGTCGAAGGCCATCTTGTCCATGCTGGCCTTGTGGGCGCCGTAAGCCGGCCCCATCGAATAATGCGCGGCGCCCGACGCCGAAGTGAAGACGATCAGTCCGGTGTTCTGGCGAACCATCATTTGCACCGCGTGCCAACTCGCGACGTAACCGCTGCGTACACCGACATCGATCAGCCCCGCAAGCTTCAGGGGCTTCTCCCAGAAGCCGCCAGGATCGGTAAGCTCATCGTGGATGGCGGCTGCGTTGTTGACGAGAATGTCCAACCGGCCATGCTCTTTCTCGACCTGAGCGAAAACCGCCTCGACCTCGACGTCGACAGCGTGGTCGCATCGCACAGGCACGCCGCGCCCCCCCGCTGCCGTCACCGCTTCCGCCGTTTCATAGATCGTGCCGGGAAGAGCATGGTCGCCCGCCTGCCGAGACCGGCCCGTGACGTAAACGGTGCATCCGTGGCGGCCCAGCGCGATCGCGATGCCTTTTCCAGCGCCGCGGCTGGCACCGGTCACTATCGCTACTTTTCCCGCTTCGCCCATCGCCTGCTCCATACACGCCGACATCCATCCGGCTTTATATTGAACACATGCATAGTATGGGCGCGACTGGCGTCAAGTAGCGCTGCCGGTATCGAGCCTGACCGGGATGAAGTAGTTTTCGAGGAGCGCGGCCACCGCCGCCTTTGCCTCGGCATGGCCAAGATGGATGCCAACACCAGCTTCCATCACCAACGACCGCGATATGGCGGCCAGCATGACCGACAACGCCATCGGTCCGAATGGGGGGCGGGGCTGGAGGCAGCGCTCGCGCAGATATCGTTCGAGCGTTGCCACCTGTATCGCACGTATCTGTTCCGCGTACCGGGCGATCTCCTCGCGAATGAACTTGTGGTGATTGGCCATGGCCATGAATTCAAGCCCTAAAGCGGTTCGATCGCTTTCGGCGTTTACCTGCCAGATCGCGGTAAGAGGATCGTCCTGCGCCAGCGCGGACGCGTGCCGCTGAAGGCTTTGCTCTGCTCCCCGGCGGTACAGGGCCGTCAGCAGAGCTTGCGTGGTCTTGAAGTGATAATGAACGAGAGGCGGCTTCAACCCGGCACGCGCAGCGACCCGCCGGGCGGTGACTGCCGCATAGCCCTCTTCGACGATAAGATTTTCAGCTGCGTCGAGAATGGCTGCCTGGGTCACCGCGCTGTCTGTACGCGGCCTGCGCACCGTGCGCGTTATCGGAGCAGAAGGGCTGGCATCATCGGGCATCCGACGTCCTATAAACGCCGCATTGTTCGGTGTCCCGGAATGTTTGCCTGTCGAGTTAGAAGCGCGCACGTCCCTCCCCCCACCGGCAGGACATCACGGCCTTCGCGCTAACGACAAACGAAAGCACCGGCGCGGCTGTTTCAAGACCATGAGCAGTTGGCCCAAGCAATTTATCTCAAGCCCGCACCATAGATTGCAGGGCCCAAACGTCGAAACTGTTGCCCAGCGCTAAAAATAGTATCCGAAGATCATCATGAAAGCTGCCTTCCATTTGTCATCTCCGCCCTGTGCCGCGCCGGATGCATATTGCCCGGCTCCAACATAAGGGTCATTGCGGCCAAGCAATAGTTCGGAATAGACTTTTACCCGCCCTTTGTCCTTGGACGTCCACACCGCGCCAAGGTCGAAACGCTCGCTGTCCCTGAACCCGGCGGCGTCCTTCATGAAGCGGCCATAGTTGGCATAGACGAACACGTCGAACGGCAGATTGCCGGTATCGACCGTGCGGCCCACCTCCCCGAAGGCGTAAGTGCCTTTGGCGGCGATGTTGTAGCTGGCGTCGAACCCGCTGACCGTAATCATGTCGTTACGCCCAGGATTGCGCGGATCGATATCCTGCCGCGACACCAGCGCCTTCGCGCTCCACGGTCCATGCGAGCCGGTCAGGCTGAAGGCAAAGACGTGCTTGCTGCCGGTCCGCCGCGTGTCGAAATTGTAGATGCTTGAAACCCAGCCCGACGCGGTAGCCTTGAGCTTGGTCGTGCCGTGGTTGACGAGCGCGTACTGAACGTTGCCGATGACCATGTTGCGCTCGTCGTTCTGCGAGCCGTCGGCAAGGTAACTGTCGGCCTTGGCGATGTTGGTCGAATAGCGCGCACCATCCCGGCTGATGCCCATCACTGCGGGGCCGCTGCCGGGAAAAAAGCCCAGTTCCACACGCAAGTCCGAGGTCTGCCGCTTGTACTTGATGCCGAGGTTGTACACTTCCTCCATGCCGTAGACGAAGCCAAGGTCATCCAGGATCGAGCCGCCCCAGTAGCGGTCGTCGAAGGGCACGGGCTGGATTCCTACCGTCACGCTGTCCGCCGCGCTCAGTTTGGCGCCGGCATAGGCGTACATCAGGAACTGCACTTCGCCCGGATAGCCTTCGTAGCCGCCGCTTTTGCCGTAGATGAAGCTGGCGCCATAGAAGCGGTACTGCGCCGCGCCGAAGAACCTGTCGGAATCGTAGTCCGCGGTCAGCGCCACGGTATCGAACGAGAGGTGGCTGGACGTGCGGCGCTGGCCGGCGCCGCCCACGTCGTTGAAGCGCACGTCCGCACGGCCGCGCACGGTGACGCCAAGGTCGAGCTTGCCCTTGGCGGCGGGAACCGGATCGGCGGGCGGCTGAACCGGCGCCGTAACGGCGGCAGTACAGGGCTGCCCCTCAGGGCAGGCCGGAATTTCTGCGGCACCCTTAGCGGACGCAGGGGCAGGCGCAGCGACGAGCAGCGCTGCGGGAACGAAGATGGGGAGCATGGGACTCCTTCGCGGCAAGTCGCCGCTTGAAATTTCAGGGTTATGGAAGCGGGTGCCCGGGCGTCAGCCCGCCGGCTTGACCGCGCGTTCGCCTTCGATCGAGAGGCCGTAGCCCGCCAGCGCCACCGGCGTACGGTGCGTGTTGGTGAGCAGGGTCATCTTCTCGATACCAAGGTCGCTCAGGATCATGGCGCCCACGCCGTAGTCGCGCAGTTCGTCCATGTCGGCAGGCGACAGCGTTCCTGCTTGCGCCTTCAGCGCCATGGTGAAGCGGTCGTTGCGGGCACGGTTGATGGCGATGACGACGCCTGAGCCTTCCTGCGCGATCGTTTCCATCGCGCGCTGGAGTACGCCCGCGCCGGCATTCTCCCCGGCGAAGATGTCTGCCAGCGTCGAGATGACATGCATCCGCACCAGCGTTGGCCTGTCGGGGTCGATCGGGCCTTTTACCAGCGCGATCTGCTCGGTATCCGTGGCACGGTTGCGATAGGTGATCGCCTTCCATTCACCGCCCCAGCGACTGACGAACCTGACTTCCGCCGTCTTCTCGACAAGATTATCATGGCGGCGGCGATAGGCGATGAGGTCGCGGATGGTGCCGACCTTGAGGCCGTGAAGCTGGGAAAACGCCACGAGGTCATCCAGGCGAGACATCGTGCCGTCGTCGTTCATGATCTCGCAGATCACGCCCGAGGGATTGAGGCCCGCCAGTCTCGCCACGTCGACCGCCGCCTCGGTATGCCCGGCGCGTACCAGTACGCCGCCCTCGCGGGCAATGAGCGGGAATACGTGGCCGGGGGTCACGATTTCGTCGCTGCCCTTTGATCCGTCGATGGCGACGGCGATCGTACGGGCGCGGTCGGCGGCGGAGATGCCGGTCGTCACGCCCACGCGCGCTTCGATCGAGGTGGTGAAGGCAGTGCCGTACCTGGTGGTATCCTTGGGATCCTTGTGCGGGGCCATCAGACCCAGCCCAAGGTCGCGCACGCGGCCCTCGGTCATTGCGAGGCAGATCAGGCCCTTGCCGTAACGGGCCATGAAGTTGATCTTTTCAGGCGTGGCCATCTGCGCAGGGATGACGAGGTCGCCCTCGTTCTCACGGTCTTCATCGTCGACAAGGATGAACATGCGGCCGTTGCGCGCCTCGTCGATGATCTCCTCGGCGGTAGCGAGGAAGGCGTGGCGCGCGTTGGCGAGAGTGGATGTGGTCATGTCGCTTTCCCGTTCCTTCGTTCTTATTCGGCGGGGGCGAGGCTGGCGGCGTCAGGCTCTGCCCGGCGCGCGGCGCCCATTGCGAGGTACACGCCCGCAGTCACCACCGGCGCGATGAGCCAGCCGATGTCGAGCCCGTTCAGCGCCTTGGCGAGCGGACCGGTGTAGATGCTGCTGGCCAGGAACGGGAGCTGGACAAGGATGCCCGCGAGGTAGGCGACGGTCGCCTTCACGTCGATCCGGCCATAGATGCCGCCATCGGCGCGGAAGAACGAATCGATATCGTAGCGGCCTTTACGGATGAAATAGAAGTCGACGATGTTGATCGTCGCCCAGGGCGCCAGCACCACCATCAGGCCGATGACGAAACCGATGAAGCGCGGTACGAAGTCGTCGGCGGACAGCGTCGCGACCGTCAGGCATCCCGCCAGCACCACCGTGGACAGCACCACGCGCGCCTTGCGGCCGGGTTCCCACGAAGCCAGGAACGTCTGCGCCATCGTGATGAGCGAAAGCACTGCACCGTAGATGTTGAGGGCGTTGTGGCTGATGATGTTGAACACGAACAGCGCCATCAGCACCGGCGCCAGCATGCCGGTCGCCCCGCTGACGATTGCCATCGGGTCGGCATTGGCGGGAGCCCCGGCGACAGCGACGGCGCCCAAGGTGAAGGATGCGCCTGCGCCCAGAGCGGCGCCTGCGAAACTGGCGAGGAACGGCGCCTTGATCCCGACGCTGGGCGGCAGGTAGCGCGAATAGTCCGAGGTGTAGCAGGCGTAGGAAATGTGCCAGACCGCCGCGAGCGAGAACATCGCCAGCCAGCCGATCATCGAGCCCTGCCCCTGCGTCCACAGTCCGCTCGGCATGGCAGCGACCAGGTTGGCGAAGGCGAAGACAAGGCCCGCACCCATGAACCACATGCCCACCCGGTTGAGCAGATGGATGACGTTATAGCCCAGAATGCCGATCCCCGCCGCCGCCAGCGCGCACAGCACCGCGCCCACCGGCAGGCCGACCGCCGGTTGCAGCGCGTGTACCGACTTGGCGGCCAGCACGATGTTGGAGATGAAGAACCCGACATAGAGCAGCGTGGCGAAAGTGACGACCAGCAGCGCGCCGTAGCGGCCGAACTGGCCGCGGCTCTGGATCATCTGCGCCAGCCCCATCTGCGGCCCCTGCGCCGAACACGCGCCAAGCACCAGCGCGCCGACGAGGTGCCCCAAGATAATCGCGGAGATTCCCCAGGTCAGCGGCAGGCCGTAGACCTGCACCGCCATCGCCCCGGTCACCACCGGCAGCGGCGCGATATTGGTGGTGAACCACAGGGTGAACAGGTCGCGCACTTTACCGTGACGGGCAGCCAGCGGCACGAAGCCGACGCTGTTTTCCTCGATCACGCCCGCGCCTGCACTCGCGCTTGGGGCTTCTCCCGCTCTTGCCATATCTCGGATATCCTCTCACATCCAGCTTTCTGGTATACCATCGGACGGTATTCTTGTATTATACGAGTCGCAAGAGAAATTTTTGACCTCGCAAGAGCGGGGCGAGGGAAAAGGATAGACGATGAAGTTCTCGATCTTTCTTCATATGGAACGCTACGACGCCTCGGTTTCGTACCACGACCTCTTCGAACAGTTGCTTGAGTTGTGCGACATGGCCGAGGCCGGCGGCATGGACAAAGTCTGGATCGGCGAGCACCACGCGATGGAATACACCATCTCGCCCAACCCCATTCCCCTGCTCTCCGCCGTGGCTGGCCGCACCAGCCGCATTCGCCTTGGCGCCGGCACCTTCATCGCGCCGTTCTGGCATCCGATCCGCATGGCGGGCGAATCCGCGCTGCTGGACGTGATCAGCAACGGCCGCGCCGAGGTGGGCCTTGCTCGCGGGGCCTACCAGTTCGAATTCGACCGCATGCTCAACGGCGAATCCGCGACCGACGGCGGCAAGTACCTGCGTGAAATGGTGCCCCTGCTCCAGCCCCTGTGGGAAGGCGATGTCGAGCACGACGGCGAGATCTGGAAGTTCCCGTCCTCCACCAGCGTTCCCAAGCCGGTGCAGGCCCGCATGCCGCTATGGATCGCTGCGCGCGACCCCGATTCGCACAAGTTTGCGGTCGCCAATGGCTGCAACGTCATGGTCACGCCGCTCGCCAAAGGGGATGCCGAAGTCGCCGATCTGATAACCAAGTTCGAGGACGCGATCGCCGCCGCACCGCATATCACCGAGCGTCCCAAGATCATGGTGCTCCAGCACGCCCACGTCCACACGGGCGACGACGACTGGCGGGCCGCTGCCGAGGGTATCTCGGTCTTCTTCCGCTCGTTCGGTTCCTGGTTCCTAAACAAGACCCCGCCGGTCAATGGCTTCCAGACCGCAGTGCCGCCGATCAACGCGGAGAGGTTCCCGGAATACGTGCCGGAAACGCTGCGCCGCAACGTGATGATCGGCAAGCCCGCCGAGATGATCGAGCGCCTGAAAAGCTACGAGGCGCTGGGCGTCGACGAGTACAGCATCTGGGTCGATAACAGCCTGTCGTTCGAGGAAAAGCGCGATTCCCTGCGCCTGTTCATCGACGAAGTGCTACCTGCGTTCTCGGAAAACGGCGGCGACTGAACGATGCCCAAAGCGTACTGGATCGCACGGGTCAACGTGACCGACCCGGAGGCCTACGCCGGCTACATGGCGATCGGCCCGGCCGCCCTCGTCGCGGGCGGCGGCACGCTGCTTTCGCGCGGCGGCCGGTCGGCCGCGCTCGAAGGGCCGCAGCCTTTCGAGCGCACCGTCGTGATCGAATTCGCGAGCATGGAGGCCGCGCTGGCCTGCCACGATTCCCCCGAATATCGCGCCGCCCGTGACAAACGGCGCGGCGCCGCCGAAGTGGAGATCGTGATTGTCGAAGGACTAGACTTATGACTGACATTCCCGGCGGCCCCCGCCCACGCGGCGACAAGTTCGAGGCAGGCCTTGCCACGCGCCGCGAAGTGCTGGGCGATGCCTATGTCGACAAGGCACTGGATGGCGCTGACGATTTCAACTGGGCCATGCAGGAACTCACCACCAAGTTCTGCTGGGACGAGATCTGGAATCGGCCGGGCCTGGACCGCCGCAGTCGCTCGATCCTCAATCTGGGCATGATCGCCGCGCTGAACCGTGGGCATGAATTCAAGGCCCACATCCGCGGCGCGTTGAACAACGGCCTGACCCGCGAGGAAATCCGCGAAGTGCTGCTCCAGATCGCGGTCTACGTGGGCATCCCGGCAGGCGTCGACAGCTTTCGCATGGCCCGCGAGGTTTTCGCCGAGATCGACGCACAGGACTGACCCAAGGGCTTACTGCCAGATGGAAACAGAAGCGCCGGCATCCGCGAGGTGCCGGCGCTTCCTTTTTGCGACCCGCAGGGACCGTGATGTGGGGGTTAAAGCCCGCCCATCATCACGTATTTCAGTTCCAGATAGTCTTCGATGCCATGATGCGATCCCTCACGCCCCATGCCTGAAGCCTTGATGCCGCCAAACGGTGCGACCTCGGTGGAGATCGCCGCCTCGTTCAACCCAACCATGCCGTATTCCAGTGCCCCGGCCACGCGCATGGCGCGGCCGATGTCGCGGGTATAGGCGTAGGCGGCAAGGCCGAACTCGGTGTCGTTGGCAAGGCGGATCGCCTCTTCTTCCGTTTCGAAGCGGATCACCGCAGCAAGCGGCCCGAAGGTTTCCTCGCTGGCTACAAGCGCATCGCGCGGAACGTCGGCGATCAGCGTGGGCTGATAGAACAGGCCTTCCTTGCGCTCACCGCCCGCAATCAGCCTGCCGCCGCGCGCGATGGCGTCCGCCACGTGCTGCTCGACCTTCTCCACCGCGCGCGCATTGATGAGCGGGCCTATAGTGACGCCGTCGTTGGTGCCATTGCCGACGACAAGGCCTTCTACCCGCTGGCGCAAGCGTTCCACGAACAGGTCGTGGACGGCGGTTTGCACAAGGAAGCGGTTGACGCATACGCAGGTCTGACCGGCATTGCGGTACTTGCCCAGCATCGCACCTTCGACGGCGGCGTCCACATCGGCATCGTCGAACACGATGAACGGCGCATTGCCGCCCAGTTCCAGCGACAGGCGCTTGAGCGTGGGTGCAGCCTGCTCGTACAGCGTCCTGCCGACGCCCGTGGAGCCGGTGAACGACAGCTTGCGCACTACCACGCTATCCATGAAGGCGCCGCCGATAGCGAGAGCATCGCCGGTGACAACGCTGAACACGCCCGCAGGAAGCCCGGCCTCTTCCGCCAGCGCAGCAAGCGCCAACGCCGTAAGCGGGGTTTCCGGCGCGGGTTTCACCACGATCGCGCAGCCCGCCGCAAGGGCCGGCGCAACCTTGCGCGTCACCATCGCAGCAGGGAAGTTCCAAGGGGTGATCGCGGCGACGACGCCGACCGGTTCCTTCCACACCAGAATGCGCTGATCGGCGCGCGGGGCGTTGATGACCTCGCCGTCGATGCGGCGGGCTTCCTCGGCGAACCAGCGCACGAAGCTGGCGGCGTAGACGATCTCGCCGCGCGCTTCGGCCAGCGGTTTGCCCTGTTCGGCGGTGAGGATCGCGGCCAATGCGTCCTTATGCTCCAACATCAGTGCATACCAGCGCAGCAGGATGTCCGCGCGTTCACCGGCAGGGCGGGCGCGCCATTCGGCTTGGGCCGCCTCGGCAGCGTCGATCGCCGCCTGTGCCTCTGCCGCGCCCAGATGCGCAACCTGGGCGATCACTTCGCCGGTGGCAGGGTTGGTGACAGGTAGCGTCTGTTCGCCCTTGGTCCAGACGCCGCCAACATAAGCCAGATCACGATAAGGATACAGCGACTGGATCGTCATGCCTCCACCCCTGCCACGGCGTGGTTGGTCATCTTGCCGCGATGGTATAGCAGCACGCCGCCCTCTGCGCGGTCGATGCGCTGCACCTGTCCGACCAGGATCGCGTGGTCGCCGCCTTCGTATTCCCGCCACAACGTGCATTCCAGAACGCAGGTCGCGCCCTTAAGCAGCGGATTGCCAAGGTCGCTCATGCCCCAGTCCAGCGCTGAAACCTTGTCCGCGCCCTTGGAGGCGAAGGCCATGGCCAGATCCTGCTGATCCGCGCCCAGGATGTGAATGGCGAAACGCTGGTTGCGCACGAGGTGCGGATAGGTCGCCGACGAAAGCGCCGGGCACACCAACACCAGCGGCGGGTCCATCGACAGCGAGGAAAAGGCACTGGCAGTAAAGCCTACCAGCGCGCCTTTTTCATCCAGAGTGGTGACGACGGTAACGCCAGAGGGGAAGTCTGCCATCGCACTACGGAAGTCGGTCGGGTCGATCATGGTCTGTGTCATCTGAATGCCTTTCAGCTGGGATGCGGCATTGCCCATCGTCATCCCCAGGCAGGCGGGGATGACGAACGGGAGTTCAGTCAGCCTTGCTGCAAATCACCGCATCACGAAGGGGTCGCCCATCGGCTGTTCCGACAGGTTGATCCACACGGTCTTGAGTTCGGTATAATCGAGCACGGAGTGGATGCCGCCCTCGCGGCCATAGCCGCTGGCGCCATAACCACCGATCGGAGCCATGGCCGATACCGCGCGATAGGTGTTCACCCAGACGATCCCGGCGTGAACATCGCGCACGAAACGGTGCGCACGGCCGATGTCGCGGGTCCACACGCCGGAGGCCAGCGCATATTGCGTGCCGTTGGCAAGGGCCAGCGCCTCGGCGTCGGTCCTGAAGCGCATGAGCGCGGCGACCGGGCCGAAGACTTCGTTCTGCACCACGTCCATCTGATCGGATTCGCAGGCAAGCAGGGTCGGCTCGTAGTACCAGCCCCCGCTTCCGGCATGACGGCCTGCATGGCGCTTGCCACCGGCGAGCACTTCGGCGCCTTCCTCACGCGCACGATCGACCATGGTTTCCACCACGCCCAGCTGATGCTCGGTCGCCATCGGCCCCATGTCGGATTCAGGATCGAGCGGATCGCCGATGCGGATGCGGGCCATGCGTTCGGTCAGCGCGGCCACGAAGCGGTCGTAGATGCCGTCCTGCACCAGCAGGCGCGATCCCGCCACGCAGCTCTGGCCCGATGCAGCGTAGATGCCCGCTACCGCGCCGTTGACCGCGCTTTCAAGGTCGGCGTCGTCGAACACGATGTTCGCCGACTTGCCGCCCAGCTCCAGAGAGAGCTTGGCGAAGTTTTCCGCGCTGGCACGGATGACGTGGCGCGCGGTGGCGGGGCCGCCGGTGAAGGCGATGCGGCGCACCAGCGGGTGTCTGGTAAGGGCCGCGCCCGCACTTGGCCCAAGGCCGGTAACGACATTGACCACGCCCGCCGGAAAACCCGCTTCCTCGACCAGAGCGGCAAAGCGCAGGATGCTGGCAGAGGCATGTTCCGAAGGTTTGATGACCAGCGTGTTGCCTGCGGCCAGGGCTGGTGCCAGCTTGATCGCGGTCAGATAGAGCGGGCTGTTCCAAGGGATGATCGCGGCCACGACGCCCAGCGGCTCGTGGATCGTGAAGGCCATCATGTCGGCCTTGTCGATCGGCAGGGTGCTGCCTTCCAGCTTGTCCGCCAGGCCGCCGCAGTAATGGAAGAATTCCGGCAGGTATGCCAGCTGGCCGCGCGTTTCGCGGATCAGCTTGCCGTTGTCCTGCGTTTCCAGTTCGGCCAGTTCGCCCGCGTTTTCGGCGACCAGATCGCCCAGGCCGCGCAGCAGCTTGCCGCGCGCGGTGGCGGTAAGCCCACGCCAGGCCGCGCTGCGGAACGCGGCGTCGGCGGCGCGCACGGCGCGGTCGGCGTCGGCCTCGTCGGCGTCGGGCAGGACCGACCAGACTTCGCCGGTGGCGGGATAGCGCGATTCATACGTGCGTCCGGAAGCGGCGTCGATCCACGCGCCGTCCACCAGCATCTGGAATTTCCGTATCGTCATGAAGCCTCTCCGGCAGCAATCGGCGCATGGGCTATCGTATCGAGATAGCCCAGCAGCAGAGCATTGGTTTCTTCCGGCATTTCCACCGGCATCATATGGCGAGCGTCGGCAATCATTTCAGCCTTGGCCCCCGGAATGCGGGCAGCCAGAGCGTGCGTCATGGCAGGCGTGGAGCCGATATCGAACTCTCCTGTGGCAACCAGGGTCGGCACCGCAATTTCGCCAAGCCGCTGGGCGCCGAAATTGTCCTGACTGGCGAACAGGCCGTAGGATGTCAGGTAGCCGTGATGATCGTTGCCCGCCATGTGAGCGCGCAAGTCGGCGATGTAGCCGGGCTGGGCGGCGCGGAATTCCGGGCTGAACCAGCGTTCGATCGCAGCGTCCGAATTGGCGGCGGGCCCAGCCAAGCGCACTTCATCCACCCGGCCAAGGATCGTGGCGCGAACGGCGTCGGACCGGTCGAACACGCCGTTCATCAGGATCAGGCCCGAAAGGCGATCCGGGTAACGCAGGGCAAAGGCCCGCGCCACCAGCGCCCCCATCGAAAAGCCAACGAGGATCGCTTTGCCGATGCCCAGATGGGCCATCAGCCCGGCCACCTGATCGGCATAATCGTCAAGACCGGCATCGGCGGCGGGAGCGGGGCTATCGCCATGGCCAAGCATGTCCAGCGTAACGACGCGATAACGGTCCTGCAGCGCGACCTTCTGCGCGTTCCACATCGCCTGCGAAAGCCCGACGCCGTGGATCAGGATCACGGGCGGCTTGTCACCGCCCGTATCCTCAAACGCGGTCAGGAAAGCGTCCGCGCTCACGATCAGCCCTGCGCTGCCTTTTCGGCCGCGATGGATTCGAGGTCAAGGTAGCGGTTACCAATGCGCGGGTGCACGCGGCCACCGTCTGCAGCGCCCAGCACGATCACGATCTCGTCGTCCAGCGGCGCGTCGGAGATGGCGAATTCCTGCGTGATATAGTGCGAACGCTGGCCTTCATCATCCTTGTGCATCATCGGCACCTGGATCGAGGTGTTCTGCCCGCCGCGCTTGTTAGTGAAGCTGAGGTAGGACTTCGCGTTCACCGCTTCGCGGTAGTGGTTGCCGAAGCGCAGCGTGTGGATCAGCGCCGAGGCATGCTCGATCTCACCGCCGCCGCCGACGACGGCAGCCTTGCCGTAGGCTTCGATCTTGTCCGCACCGCCGATGGCACCGGTCAGCTTTTCAACCATGAGCGCGCCCAGGTCCGATGCAAAAGCGCGAATTTCCGGTTGCAGGTCTTCCACAAAACCACGGCCCGCCCAAGGGTTCTTCACCACGGCCGCCACGCAGACAGACGTCACAGGGCGATCAGCAGCCTTGCCACCTTCAATGCGGACTTCCTCGATATACGTGACGAGCTTGCGAATCTGCAGGGACATGACCTGGTCTCCTTGGAATGTTGTATGGTGGTATACCAGAAGACTGGACACATGCAATGCTTGTTGTCATGAAGATTTCCAGACGCATTTTTGCGCGAAGTGGAGGATACTTTGGAAAAGATCGAAGCGCGGCCGCAGACCTTGAGGCAGATCGCGCTGGATCGAGTGCGCGATGCGATCATGGAGGGCCAGATCGCGCCCGGCGAACGGCTGGTGGAGCGCACTTTGGGCGATCGGCTCGGCGTCAGCCGGTCGGTCATCCGCGAAGTCATCCGCAATCTGGAATCGGAAGGGCTGGTGGAAAACTCCGCCGCCGGTCCGCGCCTCAGCACCATCAGCTCTGCGCAGGCGCGCCAGATCTATGAAATCCGCGTGCAGCTTGAGTCCTCCGCAGTGGCGGCCTGCGCCAAAGTGGCTACGGCGACGACGGTTGCAGACCTGCGCGAGGCGCTGGCCGCCATCGGCGCCGCGCACGCAGCCGGGAGTCCGGTTGACGCGCTGCGCGCCTCCACCCGGTTCTACGAGATCATCTTCATTACCGGAGAACACGATATCGCATGGGAAATCGTGCAGCGCCTGAATAGCCGGATCAGCCAGATGCGCGCCATGACGCTTTCGGTCGTCGGGCGCCAGGCGGCAGGGCTGAAGCGGCTGTCCCGCATCGTCGATGCCATCGCCAACAAGAATGCGGACGCCGCCGCCGAAGCCTGCCGCGAACATGTGCTGGAGGCTGGGTCAATCGCGATCGAGATGCTGAAAAACAGGTAATCTATTGCCCATAGCGGCAAAGGGGGTGAACTGTGCCTATCCGGGAATTAGCGTAATCAGCCGAGGGAACCAACGCGGACACAGGCGGTTTGAAAAAGCTGCGTGATGCCATCCGGCCATCGCTGGAGGCAGAGTTGAAACAGAGTGACGACTGGCACCTGACGGAAGTCCTTGATTACGAGCATGGACGCGGTGACCCCTTTGCAGCTGCGGTGCGGGCAACGCGCATGCCGATGGCCATCACCGACCCCGCGCAGCCCGATAATCCCATCGTGTTTTGCAACGTCGCATTTCAGGACCTGACCGGATATTCCCGCGAAGAAATCATCGGCCGCAATTGCCGGTTTCTGCAAGGCCCGGATACAAACCCGGCGGCAGTGGCAAAAGTGCGGGCCGCGATCGAAAATGGCCATGCCGTTGACGCTGACCTGCTCAACTATCGTAAAGACGGATCTACCTTCTGGAACGCCCTCTACATTTCACCGGTTCGCGATCAAGACGGAAAGGTCCGGTTCTTTTTCGCATCGCAACTTGATGTTTCGGACCGGGTCCACGCACAAAAGATCATCAGTGAACAAAAAGGGCTGGTCGAGCAGGAGGTCAAGCGTCGCACCGCCGACTTGCAGGCTGCCCTCGATGCTAAGACCCTCCTGCTTCACGAGGTTGATCACCGGGTTAAAAACAACCTTACGATGATCGGTTCGCTGCTGCGCCTGCAAGCGCGCACGATCGAAGACCCGCAAATTGCCGCAACACTGGATTCCATGCTGGAACGGGTCGACGCGCTCGCAGTCGTCCACCGCCAGCTCTACCAGTCCACCGACCTTTCGCGTTTCGATCTTGGAACATTTGCACACAATCTCGCAACCGACGTCGTTGGAGCCAGCGGCCGGAGCAACATCGCTTTGCATATCACCGCGCAGCCTTTGTTTGTAGATGCGCCCCATGCCTCAGCCCTTGGCCTTATCCTCAATGAAATTCTGACCAACGCGATAAAACACGCCTTTGCGGATGGACGAGCGGGGCACCTTTTCGTTCATGTCGAGGAAAATGCCGATCGCGGGCTCATTCGCATCTGCGATGATGGCCCCGGCATTCCCTCAACCCGTCGTTCCAGAAGCATAGGCACTTCGTTGATAACCCGGCTTGCACGTCAGGCCCGGGCAGAAGCGACCTGGAGCGACAATGCTCCCGGCACTTGCGTAACGATCACCTTTCCCCGCAGCGAGACGCAAGCATGAACGACGCGATGAACGTCCTGATAGTCGAAGACGAAATTCTCCTGGCCATGGATATCGAGGCCATAGTCGAAGACAGCGGTCACCGCGTGCTGGCCGAAGCCGCCAGCCTGAAGGATGTCGAGGACTTGCCCGACGATATCGATCCGCAACTTGCCTTCGTCGATATCCATCTCGCCAACGGTTCGAACGGCCTGGATGTCGCGCTGGTGATCCAAAGGCGCTGGCCTGATGCGCTGATCGTTTTTGTGACCGCCAACGTGTCCAAGATTCCAGAGGACTTTTCCGGCGCGCATGGTGTCATCGCCAAGCCATTTTCGCATGCCGGCATCAAGCATGCGCTCAGATATCTGGCAGACGGGGTGTTCTATCCGCCGCCCAGCCTTCCCCTTCCCGCCAGCCTCGTCCCATCTCCGCATCTGGAGCGGCGCTGGGCTAACGCATGAAGCCGCGCAGGTAGCGATCGATGCACAAGAAGCCGCATCTCCCGACCAAGATCTGCGCCGCCTGCGGTCGCCCTTTCGCGTGGCGCAAAAAATGGGAGCGTGACTGGGAGCATGTGAAGTTCTGCTCCGATCGGTGCCGTAGTGCCGGGAAAGGTCTCGTCTCTGACGCAACAGCAATCCCGCCGATATCGCCCATGACGGGTAGAAGGCGATAATGACAGGCGATGCGCACGTCGTCTCGAGCTGGAAGAACAAGATCAGCGCGGTGCCGACACGTTCATAATTCGGACGCGAGGATAACCCGGCTGAGGGTTTGCCGATCAGGACTTGCCGGTATTCCGAACCTACGCCGGCCAGCAACCATTTGTAACAGGCATTAGCACACTTCGGCCAGAACCGGGGCCCGGTTCGCGCGTTGCCATCACACGGTTTTAAAGGGCTCGTGAATTTGCGAAAGTCGGCCGCAGCCTGCGTGCTTCTTCTCGGCGGCTGCAACACACATCAATCGGCGCTTGCCCCTTTCGGGCTGGAGGCACGGTCGACCCTGACGCTGACAAGCGTACTGACGTTCGGCGCGGTGTTTATCGCGCTTGGCGTTGCACTGACTTTCGTGCTGGCGCTGCGCGCGCCCGAGGGACGGCTGGGCCATGCCGGAGGAATGCGGCTGGTACTTTGGCTGGGCGCGATCGTCCCCACCGTGGTTCTTACCTTACTGCTGGTCTTCGCCCTGCCTGCTATGCGTCCGATCCCCTCAGAGGCAAAAGACCTGCGCATCCACGTCGAAGGCGAACAGTTCTGGTGGCGTGTGCGCTACGAAGACGGGGGCGGCGCGCCGCTGTCGTCCGCCAATGAAGTACGGCTGCCGGTGGGGCGAACCGTGGTCTTCGAACTCACCGCGACGGACGTGATCCACAGTTTCTGGATTCCAGGGCTTGCCGGCAAGATGGACATGATCCCCGGCCGCACCCACCGCCTTGTCGTCAAGGCCGAAAAACCCGGAACCTATCGCGGGGTCTGTGCTGAATTCTGCGGGCTGAGCCATGCGCTGATGGCCTTCGACGTCATCGCCATGGAGCCCGCCGCCTTCGACACCTGGCTGGCTTCGGCGCGCCAGCCGGTCCGCCGAGCGCAGGGCCAAGGCGCACAAGATCGGGGCGCCGCGCTGTTTTCCCGCAATGGCTGCGGAGCCTGCCACACGGTGGCCGGCACAGAGCATGACGCGCGCATCGGCCCGGACCTCAGCCGCTTCGGCGAACGGCTGACGCTGGGGGCAGGCATCCTCAAGCCCACAACCGCAAATACCGCAGCCTTCATCCGCGATCCACATGCCTTCAAGCCCGGCGCACGGATGCCCGCCTATGCCGCAATGTCCGAGCATGACGCGCTTCTCGTCGCCGGCTGGCTCAAATCCCTCGCACCCAAGGAAGCTGAATGAGCCTGCACGACCAGGACGATCCTGCACTGCGGGCCGCACAGGAAGAACGCCTGCGCGCCGTCTGGGAGCCGCCCAAGGGCCTGTTCCTGCGCTGGACGGACACCAACAATAACGCCGTCGGCGTGTGGTACGTGCTGACGGCCTTCGTGTTCATGCTGTTCGCCGGGGTGCTGGCGCTGGTAATGCGCACGCAGCTGGCGGTGCCCGAGAACGACCTTGTCGACCCCGGCACGTTCAACCAGCTGTTCACGCTCCACGGCTCGGTTATGATGTTCCTGTTCGCCGTGCCGATGTTCGAGGCCGTCTCGATCATCCTGCTACCGCAGCTGCTGGGCGCGCGCGACCTGCCGTTCCCGCGCCTTTCCGCCTTCGGGTATTGGTCCTTCCTGATCGGCGGCGTATTCGTCTCCGGCTCGATCTTCTTCGATGTCGCGCCCGATGGCGGCTGGTTCATGTACCCGCCGCTCACCACCCGCACCGATCTTTCCGGCCTTGGTGCCGACATCTGGATGCTCGGGCTCTCGTTCATCGAGGTTTCCTCGGTGGCGGCGGCGGTGGAACTGATCGTGGGCGTCCTCAAGTGCCGGCCGCCGGGGATGCGGCTCAACCTGATGCCGATGTATGCGTGGTACATCCTCGTCGTGGCGGTGATGATCCTCTTCGCATTCCCGCCGCTGATCGCGGGCGACGTGCTGTTCGAGATGGAGCGGCTGCTCGACTGGCCATTCTTCGACGCCTCTCGCGGGGGCGATCCGCTGCTGTGGCAACACCTGTTCTGGATTTTCGGTCACCCGGAAGTCTATATCGTGTTCCTGCCCTCGATCGCGCTTTTCGCCATGCTGGTGCCCACTTTCGCGCGCCGCCATCTGCTGGGCTATCCGTGGATCGTGCTGGCGGCGGTTGGGACGGCGTTCCTGTCGTTCGGCCTCTGGGTGCACCACATGTTCGCCACGGGACTGCCGAAGATCAGCCTCGCCTTTTTCTCCGCCGCATCGGAAGCTGTGGCGATCCCGACGGCGGTGCAGATCTTCGTGTTCATCGCCACATTGTGGGCGGGGCGCGTCGTGTGGTCGACGCCGCTGCTCTATGCGACCGGCAGCCTTGCCATCTTCGTGATCGGGGGGCTGACGGGCGTGATGGTTGCCGTTGCCCCGTTCGACTGGCAGGCGCACGACACCTACTTCATCGTCGCCCACCTGCACTACGTGCTGATCGGGGGCACGCTGATGCCGCTGTTCGCGGGGCTATATTACTACTGGCCGCTCATCACCGGGAAGAAGCTCTCCGACCAGCTCGGGCGCACGGCGTTCTGGCTGATCTTCGTCGGCGCCAACCTGTGCTTCTTCCCGATGCATCTGTCGGGCCTGGAAGGGATGCCGCGCCGGGTGTTCACTTATCCCGAGGCGATGGGCATCGGCGGTCTTAACATGGCGTCCACCATCGGCTCCTACGTGATCGCGCTGGGCGTTGCGATCATCGTGATTGACCTGTGCCTCTCACCGAGGCGCGCCAAGGCTGCGCGCAATCCGTGGCAGGCCGGTACGCTGGAATGGCTGGCCCACCCGCAGGACGAAAGCTGGGGCATCCGCTCGATCCCGCTGATCGAAAGCCGCTATCCGATCTGGGATCAGGAGGATTTCGTGCGCAAAGTCGACGAAGGCCGCTTCTTCCTGCCCGACGCCGAGGAAGGCCGCCGCGAGACGATCATCACCTCCGTCCTCGATGCACGCCCGGTCTCGGTAATCCGCCTCGGCGAGCCCAGTTGGAAGCCGATGCTAACGGCGCTGGCGCTGGGCGGGGTGTTCATCCTGACCACTTACCATTTCTACTGGGCAGCGCTGGCATGCGGCGTCCTCACGATCGCCATGGCCGTATGGTGGCTCTGGACCGGCACCGCCGAGATCCCTGAAAAACCCTGCAAGCCGATCGGACACGGGATCGAACTACCGCTTTACATATCGGGCAGCGCCTCGCCGGGGTGGTGGGCCATGTTCATCACCATGATGGCCGACGCCACCGCATTTTCTGGCCTGGTTTTCGGATACTACTTCTTCTGGACCCGCCACGAGGATTTCCCGCCGCAGGCCATGGCCGACGGACCCGGCCTACTATGGCCGATGACCGCACTCGCCCTTGCATTGGTCAGTTGGCTGGGCACCATTGCCGCGCGTGAAATGAACGCAGGGGAGCGCGTAGGTCTGGCGCGGTTACTGGTCGCGCTCGGCATCGTCGCGAGCCTTGCGGCGGTAGTAGCGGGGCTTGCCGGGCCGTGGCTGTCCGGCATGGATCCGACGCTCCACAGCTATCCGGCTATCGTGTGGACGCTGGCGATCTGGACCGCAGCACACGCCGGCGTAGCCGCGATCATGCAGGGCTACGTCCTCGCCCGCAGCCTTGCCGGCCGGATGACGCCCCGGCACGACGCCGACATCCGCAACGTCAGCGTCTACACGCACTTCTTCGCGCTGACCGCCGCGGTCACCGCCCTCACCCTCGGTCTGTTCCCGCTGCTCGCATGAAGGATGGACATGAAAAATGGCACGAACGCCTCAAGGTCACGCTATGGACATTGATCGTGCCGCCAACCGTATGGGCTGCGCATTTCCTGTTCTCGTATCTGTGGGCCGCCATATCCTGCGCCAAGGCAGGCCGTTTCGCCACGTTCCCCTGGCTGTTCGTCATCGGCACGGTGCTGGCACTCGCCGCGATCGCGCTATCCGGATGGATCGCCTGGCATCAGGAACGCATGGCCCAGACCCCTCCCCCTCACGAAAAGGGCACCGACATCGACCGGCTGCGCTTCCTCGCCAAGTCCACGCTGCTGCTGGCCGGGCTGAGCTTCGTGGCGGTGCTGTTCACCGCGTTGCCGGTGGTGTTCCTGGGAGACTGCCTGTGAAACGGGCGGCGCTTGCCTGCGGTGTCGCGCTGGTCGCGGCGGGATGGGCGCTGTCGGGAATGGGCATGACCGGACACATGGCAGCGCACATGATCGCCGTTGCCGTTGCCGCGCCGGTGCTGGCCTTTGCCCTTACCGCCGGGCCTGCCGACCCCGCCCGCCACTGGCCGCGCGTAGTGACGCCGATGGGGATGATGCTGCTCGAACTTGTCACCGTATGGGGCTGGCACCTTCCCGCTATGCGGCGCATGGCAGACGCCTCGCCGCTGATCGCACTGGCAGAACTGGGCAACTTCCTCGTCGCAGGCGTGCTGCTGTGGAGCGCGGTCATGCACACCTCTCACCGCGCAGCCGGTATCGGGGCGCTGCTGCTAACGTCGATGCACATGACGCTGCTGGGCGCGCTGATCGGACTGGCACCGCGGCCGCTCTATCCGTCGATGCACCATGCGATGCCGCCGTTCGGGCTAGACCCCCTGAGCGACCAGCAACTGGGCGGCGTCGTCATGCTCGTCGTCGGCGGGGCGAGCTATTTCCTGGGCGGCCTCGCCATTCTCGCCGGACTTCTGCGCGATACGCGAAGGCCCTCGACATGACCGTGAAAATCACCTGGAAACGCGCCCTTGCTGCGCTTGCCTTGCTAGGGGCGCTGGGAATGGGTTTCGCATGGTCGGGCCTTTTCCCGCTCGCCGCGTCTTCGGGGCACTGGAAGATCACCGACTGGTTCCTGCACTGGACGATGCAGAACTCGGTGCGAACCTACAGCACCTTCCAGACCCCCGGCAAAGTCCGCGACGATACCGGGCTGGTCAGCGCCGCCGGGCATTTCCGGCAGGCATGCCAGGTCTGCCATGGCGCTCCGGGCGCACTGCCCTCACCTGCGATGCAGGCCGCCACGCCCCATGCCCCCGACCTTGCGAAAACGGCTGCGCACTACACCGACCGCGAACTGTTCTGGATCGTGCGCCACGGTGTGAAGTACACCGGCATGCCGGCTTGGCCAGCCGCCGACCGCCCCGACGAAGTCGCCCGCATGGTCGGTTTTCTGCGGCGACTTCCCGGAATGTCCGCGCAGCAATACGCCGCGCTCTCGTCGCCCCCCGCTCTCACTGGCAAAACGGCAGCCGCGCAGTGCATGGGGTGCCATGGCAGCGACGGAATGGGACGCGGTCAGAAAGACATTCCGGTCATTGCGGGACAAAAGACCGAGGTGCTTGTCGCTGCACTGCGCCGCTATGCGGCCGGGCAAAGAGAGAGCGCGGTGATGCAGGTGGCCGCTGCAAGCCTTTCCAAATCGGAAATGCAGGACGCGGCCGAATACTTCTCGGCGCTTCCCGGCCTTGCGGATATCGCCTTACCCGGCAAACACCCGCTGCCCATCAACGGACGCCCGCTGGCACAGCTCCCTGCTTGTACCGGCTGTCACGCACCCGGAAAGACCGCACCACTGATCGCGGGGCAGCGAGCAAGCTATCTGGCCGCGCGCCTGCGCCAATGGCGGGGAGAAGACACAGTCATCGACGCGCACAAGCCCCAGGACGCGATGGCGGTGATCGCCCGTCGCATCCCGGAAGACGAGATTGACCGACTGGCAGCGGCGCTTGCAGGTTCGCCGCCGCCCTGACGCCCCGGATCAGGTTTCAGCCTGCTTCCTGCGCCGGGTATCCCAGCCCTTGCGTGCGGCGGCGGAACGCTGCTCCGGCGAGCCGGACTTGTGCGCCTTACCCCCGCGCGTGGAAGAAATATGGCTGTCCTTCTTCCCCCTGCCGGAACCGGACTTGTTGCCGCCGCCCGATTCCTTGTTGACGGTGGCCCAGGCCCGCCCTTCGGCCTCGTCATGGCTGACACCGCGATCCTCATAGCCCTGCGCTATGTGGGCCGCCTGGCGCTTCTGCTTGTCGGTATAGCTGCTCTTGTCGCCTTGAGGCATGACGTCTCCCCTCAACCGTTGACGATGATACCGCCATTGGGATGCAGAACCTGTCCGCTCATGTAGCTCGCATCATCGCAGGCCAGGAACAGAAACGAAGGCGCGACTTCATTGGGCTGACCCGGACGGCCCATCGGAGTGCTTTCACCGAAATGCTCCAGCTTTTCTTCGCTCGCGCCGCCGCAGGGGTTGAGCGGGGTCCAGATCGGCCCCGGCGCCACTGCGTTTACCCGAATGCCATGCTCGATCAGGTTCTCCGAAAGCGAACGGGTGAATGCTGTGATCGCGCCTTTGGTGGCGCTGTAGTCGAGCAGTTCCTTGCTCCCCTGGTACATGGTCACACTGGTGCAGTTGATGATCGCGGCGCCTGCCTGAAGATGCGGACGGGCCGCCTGCACAAGATAGAACATGGCGAAGATGTTGGTCTGAAAGGTTCGCTTCAACTGCTCTTCCGAGATGTCGGT
Source organism: Novosphingobium sp. P6W (assembly GCF_000876675.2). Lineage (GTDB taxonomy): Bacteria > Pseudomonadota > Alphaproteobacteria > Sphingomonadales > Sphingomonadaceae > Novosphingobium. Next base: position 1,070,205 of record NZ_CP030352.1, on the reverse strand, counting down.
GATGTCCTTGTCGGGGTGCTGCTCGCCGGCGTTGTTAACCAGGATGTCTACTTTGCCGAAGGCGGTCAGCGTCTGTTCGACAATTGCGTCGCATGCCGCGCGCGAACCCACGTCGGCTTTGATGGCGATCGCGCGCCGCCCTTCGCTTTCCACTATGCGAATGGTCTCCTGGGCATCGTCATCTTCCAGCAGATAAACTATGGCGATATCAGCGCCTTCGCGCGCGTAGAGCGCCGCCACCGCGCGGCCGATCCCGCTGTCCGCACCTGTCACGATGGCAACCTTACCCGCGAGCCGTCCTGAGCCAGAATATCGCGGCTGCCACTCGGGCTTGGGCTCCAGCCGACTTTCATGGCCCGGCAGCGCGTCTTCATGGATCATGGGGATGGTCTGGGTCATAAGATAGTCTCCTTTTGAAAGGAAACGAACGAACCCTGGCGATAGTTCTTAAATATTCGCGGCGTTCGTCCCATTCCGAGGTTCATTCATGGAATGATTGCGCAAATCCAGCGCTTGAAAATAGTCTGGGTTGGAAGTGTTCATTCAGCCTCGCGATATTTCGTTGGGCCTATTTTGCATTGGGGAGTGAAACCGAAGTCCAGTAGCGCTTTGAATTGCGCCGACGAGACCGCGCATTGCCGATACAATCGACATCAGGAACAGCAAGCTAAGCCCTATCGCTTTGCGCGCAGCGGCGCGATCTTCGCGGTGAGCGTTCCCCTTGGCACGGCCGACTTCGTCACTGTCGTGAGCGCGAGGACTCCGATCCTCAGTGGCCGTTAGCCCCGTGCCGGAATGGGGAGCGGCATGATGCCGCCCCCCAAGTTATCCGTTGCCCTACAGGGCAGTGTCAGGCTGTGGGCTGCGCATCCAGATCGACCTCCAGTTCGCGCGGCCAGTGACGCAGAGCCCGGCAGGCAGCGATAAAGGCACCGGCATCCTTGGCTGCGCCCAGCTTCATGCACGCCTCGTCAAGATCGTCCGCGATCCCCGCCTTGGCGAAGATGGTTTCCGCCTCGGCGCTGAAGCCGATGAACTTGCAATGGGCGAAGGCATCGGTGACGAAGTCCTTCGCCGCTGCGTCAGTGGCGAGCAAGGCGGCGCCTTGCGTGGACACCACGATCGCCACAGCATCGAACAGGACCGAGGGCCCGCCGTCGATCTTCTGCTTCGCCGCAACGGTCGTACCGTCGGACAGCGTCACGCCGGCGATCTTGGGTGCGACGACTTCGTAAACCGCCTGCTCCTTTTCGACCGCCTTGACCAACGCCTTGAACAGCCCGGCATCGGCGCCGTCGCTCAGCAGGATGCCCAGCTTGCGGCCCTTGAAGCTGTCCGGCCCGTTCTTGAGGATGCTCAGCTTGTCGGAAGGGGGCAGGTCGGAGATCGGCTCGCGGGCTGCGATCGCGGCATCGGGCAGCGGCATGCCGAGTCCATCGGCAACCGTTGCGGCAAGCCCGGCATCGACATTCAGCAAGTGCGAAACCGTGCGTGAGCGGATGTCGGGGCGTTCCACCTTCGACAGTTCGAAGACAAGCGCGTCGCCGATATGTTTCTGTTCGATCGGCGTTTGCGAAACGAAGAACTGCCGCGCCTGGCTGTAATGGTCGGCGAAGCTCTCCGACCGGACGCGCTGCTTGGGACCGTCGGCTTCCTGCGCGAAGCTGGTGAACCCGCGCACCGGATCTTCGCGCGGACCACCGTGCGTGGGGCCCCAGCTATTGGGCTCGTAGTTGGCACGGCCCTTGGGATTGTGCATCGCCATGTGCCCGTCCTGCTGGAAATGGTGCATCGGGCACTTGGGCGCGTTAATCGGGATATGGGTGAAGTTGGGCCCGCCCAAGCGCTTGATCTGGGTGTCGAGATATGAGAAGTTACGCCCTTGAAGCAGCGGGTCGTTCGAGAAATCAATGCCCGGGGGAACGTTCTGCGTGCAGAAGGCCACCTGCTCGGTCTCCGCGAAGAAATTGTCGACCACCCGGTCCAGCACCAGGCGCCCGACCACCCGGATCGGCACCAATTCCTCGGGGATCAGCTTGGTCGCATCGAGCACGTCGAAGTCGAAGCTGTCAGCGAACGCATCGTCGAACAGCTGGACCCCCAGTTCCCATTCGGGAAAATCGCCCGAATTGATGGCATCCCACAAGTCGCGGCGATGAAAGTCGGGGTCGGCGCCATTGATCTTCACCGCCTCGTTCCAGACCACTGATTGAAGCCCTTGCTTGGGCTTCCAGTGGAACTTGACGAAGGTGGATTTGCCCTCGGCATCGAGCAGACGGAAGGTATGGACGCCAAAGCCCTCCATGGTGCGGAACGAGCGCGGGATGGCGCGGTCCGACATCGCCCACATGACCATGTGGAAGCTTTCCGGCGTCAGGCTTATGAAGTCCCAGAAATTGTCATGCGCCGTCTGCGCCTGCGGGAACGCGCGGTCAGGCTCGGGCTTGGCGGCGTGGATCAGGTCGGGGAACTTCATCGCGTCCTGGATGAAGAATACCGGGATGTTATTGCCGACCAGATCCCAGTTGCCTTCCTGGGTGTAGAGCTTGACTGCAAATCCGCGCACGTCGCGGGCAAGATCGACCGAGCCCTTCGAGCCCGCCACAGTCGAGAACCGGACGAAGGCAGGCGTGCGCTCGCCAACCCGCTGGAAGACATCCGCCCGGCTGACGTCGGACAGGCTGTCGGTAAGTTCGAAGAAGCCATGCGCCGCGTAACCGCGCGCATGGACCACGCGCTCCGGAATGCGTTCGTGGTCGAAGTGGAACATCTTCTCGCGGAAATGAAAGTCCTCCAGCAGACTCGGACCGCGCGAGCCCTGCTTGAGGCTGTTCTGGTCATCGGCCACCGGGATACCCTGCTGGGTCGTCAGGGTGGCGACATTGTCGCGGGCCACCTGCCGCGTCTCGCCTCCGCTGCCTTGCGGCTCGCCATAAGCGAACGAAATATCGGCGTCTGCCGGAATCGGGGCAGCCTTCTGCGCGGACTCGCCGCCCACATCGACATCGGTCACATCTGCTGCGGTCGAGAGCGCGGGCTTTTTGGGCTTGGACTGCGATTTCGAAGGGGTCTTGGCCATGGTCATTCCTTATGGATTGAACTGCCCACCCAACCCGAAACGCCCCGTCCGGTTGCCTCAAAAATCATAAATTAATCTGCATCAAAACGATTTATCGCAGTAAACTGCAACGTATCATCGCTGGCAGCCGTTGAGGCAATCGCGCACCCGCGCGTCGCCCCCAATAGCGTTGAAAAGGCATCAATGTTTACTGATCGCTTCCTCAGATATAAGCGCGGGACCAGTCTCCTCGCCAACGAAAGGCTGCGACTGGAAGAGGCGATAGCCGAAGTAAGAACGCTGGAGGCGCGCCAGATCATCATCCGCGCTGGAACCAGGCTTCACGAAAGTACCCTGCTGGTCGAGGGCTTCCTGTCGCGGTATATCGATGATCGCAACGGTCTGCGCCAACTCGTCGCGATCCACGTACCGGGCGACTTCGTCGATCTGCACGCCTATCCGCTTCAAACGCTCGATCACGATGTCGCCACCATGACTGCCGCTACCGTGGCGATCATACGCCATGAACAGCTGGATGCTATCATCGCGGAGCAGCCGCAGCTGGGCCGCAAACTCTGGTTCTCGACGCTCATCGATGCCGCGATCCACCGCGCCTGGCTGTTCCGGCTGGGCCGCATGGATGCCATCGGCCGGGTCGCGCATTTCCTCTGCGAGACGAATGCCCGGTTGTTTTCTGCTGGGCTGAGTGACGGGAGGCGCTTTGCCCTGCCGCTGACCCAGACCGATATCGCCGAAATCTGCGGTCTGACCAATGTTCATGTGAACCGGGTCATGCGGCAAATGCGCGAAGAGAAAATTTGCGTGTTTCGCTCATCGCTGGTCGAAATCCTGGACGTCGAGCGGCTTGTCGCGCGCGGTCAGTTCAATCCCGACTATCTGTACCTAGAAGATCCTGATCCCGTCCTGCCCTCTCAGACAGAGCATTCATCATGACGATGGTTCCCAACCCGCCGCAGCCCCGCGACGATCCTGGCATTGCCAGCGCCGAAGACGGGGTCGTAATTCTCGATGGTCCCAATGGCATCGCGATCACCATGACCGCCCATGCGGCAGCAGCAACCGGCCACAGCCTGATCGCGGCTGCAGAACTGGCCGAGCGGCAATCGTTAAGCCGCGAGCGCTGGGGTATTGGAGCCTGCCTTAGCGTCCGCTTTGACTTCGTAAGAATGAACGTCAAAGCCCACTAGCTGCACAGGGCCAAACGCGGTGGTGAGTGCGGTGTCCGCAGCATCGCGGCCGCAGGCCATCAGGATGCGCCCGATCCTGGGCACCCGGTGGCGGGCATCGAAACTGTGCCATTCGCCGCCGAGATAGGCTTCAAACCACGCATGGAAATCCATCGGCACGTCTACCGGTTCAACACCGATGTCTCCCAGATATCCACTGCAATAGCGTGCCGGAATGTTCATGCAGCGGCACAGCGCCACGGCCAGATGCGCGAAATCGCGGCACACACCCACACGCTCCTGATAGGCCTCGTAGGCGGTTCTGGTGGCGCGAGCATACTCGTAGCCATACCGTAGGTGCTCGTGGACGAAATCGACTATCGCCTGCACCCGTTGCCAGCCTGGCGGGATGTGTCCAAACAAACCCCACGCGATGTTGGAGAGGTGGTCCGTTTCGCAATACCGGCTTCCCAGAAGATATTGGAGCGCATCGCTGGGAAGATCGGCAATTTCGTGCTGCGCGGCAGTTGGGCTCTGGCGGTCTGCTGCGCCCGTGTCGTGGATCAGGAAGCTGCTGGAAATTCTGACGATCCCGGGCGGCAAAGTGAGCCGTGTGCAGAAGTTACCGAAATTATCATGGTAATGCTGCATCGGCACGCCCCGGTCGTTCGTGATCGCATGCGGTGAGCGCAGGTCCGCAAGGCGCTCCGGACGAACATTGAGCATAGCGACCAATGGCGTTGAAGTTGATACGCCAAGCGCGATGTCATATCCGCTGCGAATTAACATGGATGATGCTCCGGTGAACTTTCATGACGTGCCGACACGCAAGCGGATGGCCCTTCATGAAAACCCCAATCGCGTTTTAGTTTCAACCGACCCTGCGACCGAACGCATATCCGCGTCGGACTATGCCGCCGCCGCGCCCGCCATGCCCGACCGTTCGTGCTACAGGCGCCGGATGGTGCTAGCGGGGACTGCGTTCGGGCGCCCTATGCCGAAAAGCTGCCGGTGCTTCAGGCCATGCTTGTTGACTGAATACCAACACACAGGAGAAGACCGATGAAGATTCTGATGGTTCTGACGTCGCACGATACGCTCGGCGATACCGGCAAGAAGACCGGCTTCTGGCTGGAGGAGTTCGCCGCGCCCTACTACACGTTCCATGATGCCGGCGCGCAGATTACCGTAGCTTCGCCTGCGGGTGGTCAACCCCCGCTCGATCCCAAGAGCGACCTGCCCGACTTCCAGACCGAGTTTACCCATCGCTTCAAGGCCGATGCCAATGCGCAGGCGGTTCTCGCCAATACGGTGAAGCTAGAAGGTGTGAAAGCCGAGGACTATGACGCCGTGTTCTATCCCGGCGGTCACGGCCCGCTGTGGGATCTGGCCGAATCCGAAGTCTCGATCGCGCTCATCGAAGCATTCGAACGCGCAGGCAAGACGACCGGCTTCGTTTGCCATGCGCCCGGGGTGCTGCGCCACGTCAAGGCGGCAGATGGCTCTACCCTGATCGCCGGGCGCCGGGTGACCGGCTTCACGAATGGCGAGGAAGATGCCGTCGAACTGACCGACGTGGTCCCCTTCCTGATCGAGGACGAGTTCAAGGCGCTGGGCGGCCTTTACGAGAAGGGGCCCGACTGGGCGCCCTATATCGTGCAGGACGGCCGGCTGATAACCGGACAGAACCCGGCCAGCAGCGAAGCCGTCGCCAAGGCCATCCTGGCCGCCGGCTGATCGATGCAGGTAGCTTAGCACACGAAGGACGGCACCTTTCTCCGTGCCGTCCTTCATCCCTTCGCACAAAAACGAGCATCCCAGAGGCGCGCTATGTCGCAGCTAAGGCGGCGTTACGTGGCCTTGCGGATCGGGATATACTTGCAGGTGAAAGCCGGTTGACCCTGCCCAGCTATGGGCGTGAGGTGCACGAAGAGACGCTCTCCTGCGGGACCGTCACTCAGGCAGAAAGCGTGCCCGGCCTCATAGAGATCGTCCTTGTGTGGGTCTGTCCAGGCCTTCACCGTTTTTACGGCCTTGTATTTGGCCTTGGATTCGCTTTCGGCGACCACGAAGATGTTACGGTGCCGTTCAGCGAACTCTCCAGGTTCATAGCCGCCCAAATTTACGAAATAGAGCTTTTCGGGACCAACATATGGCTCGTCTCTAAGCGAGATCGCGTAACCGTCGGCCTCGATTACTTCCGCCCAGCAGTCGATGTGCAGGCTTCTGGGTACGCCCCACCATTGCTCCCGCAGGGCTGGATACGTATCCTCGATGCGCTGCGCTACGGCAAAGCGGACGTCGTGGACCTCGATGTTGGCGCCGGGATACACACCGCCGATGTAGATTGCGAAAAGCTTCATCGAGCGGTCAATTCCCCTGCGGCGTCGTTCGGCGCGCAGTGCCGGTCGATCGCGGCTGCGAGTTCGTGGGCCACGATCCGGCCCAGTTCGTGGGAGCTGGTGATGCCCTGCACGAACGGGTGCCGCCCCATGATGAAGGGCAGGCTGAGGCAGAACAACTGGTCGATCGGGACCTCTGCCGAAACGAGGTGAAACTGATCGTCGATGGCGATACCTCTTGCAGGCGCATTTTCTCCGGCCGTGCTCACATCACGAACGATCCCCTGGTCGCGCAGCGACGGGAAGGGGAAATCCTTGGCGGCAAGCGCGCGCTGGCCGGTCGCTTCGATGAAGACCGGAAAATGGGTTTCCGACGCGCCTTGTTTCAGGATGGCGCCATCCTGCGGGGAATGCGTATCGACGGTGTAGTCCTCTCCTACCGCGATGACTTCCAGCTTGCCGGCGCTGTGAAGGGCAAGCATTCGCTGAATGGATTCGTGCGGCACGGTGGCGTAGTCATCGACGAAGACCGTCTTCAGGTGCCGCGAAAAGCGCCCGAATTCCTCGTCGCTTAAATAAGGGACAATGCTTTCGATTACCTCGTGCATCCGCAGGATCGCATAGCGCCATGCTACGACATGACCCTTTTCGTAGTTCCGCTGCGCTTCGGCGAGATTGTCACGCGCCCATACGAACGGGTCACTGCCAAGGCGCTGGCTGAAATACCCTTCGCAAAAGTCCTCGATACTCAAGGACGCAAGCCCGGTCTGCTTTGCATAAGCCGGGTCTGCTTCGGCAAGTTCACGCTTGAACAACTCGAAAGTGCGGTCGAGGAGAGATGGGTCTTGAGACGCGATCAACCGTTCGATTGCCTCACTGGTGCACACTGCCAGCGGTTCGTACGGGATGGGGAAGTAGAAGTCGGCCTCGGGTAAAAGGCCTTTGCGCGAAAGCATGGTCATCTGGAACGAGCCGGTATCCGGTCCCGCCATATAGGCGAGGTCGCCGTCCTCCGTCTCCACGAAATCACCATGGGCGACGGCGAGCGCGACGGCGGCATCGATCGCGGTGAGCGAGGAACCACGAATGCCGACCCGAGTGGCCGCAATCTTCTCGATCTCGGAAGCGGGCCACGGGCTGGCGAAATAGCCGGGACTAACCTCGGGATGTTCAGGCCACTGGTGGCCCGTAGCGAGGACGACATGATCGAAGCGCGCCTCAAATGCCTCACCTTTTTGGGGCTGGACGTGCAGGATCATGCCCTCCGGGCTACTCACTGCGTCCGTTACCTCGCAGCGGGTGCGGACGGTCACGACGATGCCCTGCCGCGCGGCTTCCTCCAACAGAGCCTGCATCTGGTCCGCGAAATATTCACCCAGGACGAGCCTTGGGTAGAATGTGCGGTCGTCTATGTCTTCCCGGCCGATGTGCAACTTTGCAAGTCGCTCGTCGCTCTGGCCGTGCAGCCATTCCACCATGGTCTCGGCCAGCGGGGGAATTTCGATGCTGGCGATGTTGGAAAGCATGGCGGGATCGTTCCAGCCTGGGCGATAGGGCGTACCTCGGCCAATCGACGGCTGCTTTTCAAACAGCGTAAGCTCGAACGGGGCGGGGCGCTCCGTCAGCAGGGAATGCAATGTGTAGATGGTAGTGGGGCCAGCGCCCACGAATGCGACGGAGCAGGTCATGGAAATCCCGCAAAACTGATTGATGGCGGCGTCCTGTCGCCGGGGATACGTGAAAACCCCCGCCGAAGCGGGGGTCCCAGTTTCATTGCCCAGTGCCTGGCTTGGAGGGCTTGGGCGGCTTGCCGTCTTCGACCCGACCCTCATTGCGAAGATCACGGCCTTCCTGCGCCTTCTTCTGGCTCTCTGGCGACTTGCCGTGTTCGTTCAGCTCTTCCTTCACGTAGCCGGCGGCTTCCTTGGCTTTGCCTTCGATGCTCATGATCGTCTCCTTGCGTGGTCTGCCTTTGCAGATCACTCTGGAATCATATCGCGCGACAGGCCGATACGGTTCCGGAGCCAAATCCCGATGTCTGGAAATCTATTCCGGCATCGCAGCAAAGTGACTCATTCGGCCAGTTCGAATTTCGGTGGACCGAAGAGGCATTAATTTTGCGCCCTCCAGTCCACGCCCACCTAATCCGCAGTGCGCCTTAGGCGCGTTGCCGCGACAGAAAGAACCGAAGCATCTCCCGGGATGCGTCCGGTCCTGTGGGATCCGTATAGGACGCAAAGGCATTGCCGCCCGACCATCCATGGCCGCTTCCGTGCACTGTCCAGTCCTCCAGCAGGATTTCTCCGTTGGCCGACCGATAGACCTTCCGGGTAAAATCCCGGCCCCTGCCGGATTTTCCATAAACGGTCTTGGACACCAGCCCGCCAGGTTGTGACCGTTCAAGGGTTTCAAGAAATCCGGCGGCGTTGGATGGATGAACGACGCGGTCCCCGTCGCCGTGGAATACGATCGTTGGCAGCGGTCGAGGCGCCTTTGTCGTCAGGCGGGCACGACTTTCGCCGCGCATGGCGGCAAGCGCCCCAGGCAATGTACGGATGTTGCCGCGTGCGACTCCGGAATGGACGCCTACCGCCGTGAAAAGGCTTGGGTACGCCGCCCCGATGATGGCAGCAGCAGTGCCGCCTGCGGAGATGCCTGCAATATAGACCCGTTTCGGATTGCCGTTGCCAAGCGCGATCGCATGACGGGTAAGGGCTGAAATGAGCGCTGGCTCTCCCTGCCCCCGCGACTGGTTCTTCGGGCGATGCCAGTTCCAGCAGCGTGCAAGGTTCTCACGCTGAGACTGCTGTGGGTAGAGGACCAGGCAGCCCAGTTCATCGGCCAGCGCGTTCATGCCGGTGCCAACCGCGAAGTCGGACGCGGTCTGCGAACAGCCATGCATCATCACCACCAGCGGCAGATTCCGGCGTTTCGAACCGCGCGGGGTGTAGAACCGGAACGAAAGCTTTCCGTGGGAGCAATGGAACTCATCGGTGATGAAGCTGCCGGGTGCAGGACATGACTGCTTGGCGGCAGCGGGTTTTCGCGTGCCGCTCCGAACAGCGGCTTTGGGAGGCTTTCGTTTAGAGGTAGTCGCGGGCTTTAGGCTGCCTTGCAGGGCCACCAGCGCCGACATCGGTCGTCCCTTACGGGCCAAGCGTGCTGCCTTCGAAAGCATTTTGAATACATCAGCCATCGCGCTGTGAATACTCGCCCTTGCTTGCACCGAGACGACAGTAGGCGCTTGTTATCGCCTTCCACGAAGCATGAAGCTGTTTCGAAAATGTCGCCATAAACGCCGTTCTGAACCTGTCCGGTCGCGGCACCTGCCAATGGCGCAAATCCGCCACTTTCTCGCCGCTCAGCGTATGGATGACTCGGTACCCCACTTCGCGCAGTTGCTCAAGCAGGCAGGTGAAGGCTGCTTTCGCCTCGGCCGCCGCCGGCGAAGACGGTGACATGCCCGGTTACGCCTTTGTCCGCCCATGCCTCTAGAGATGAGGGAACCTTCTGTCTTCGGCGGCTGGTTACCTTTCGCAAAACCACCAAATTCCTCAAATCGTGAAGATAGGCGAATGAACATCGCTTCAGCCCTCGGCTTCGGCAGGAAGGTGCGGTACGGCATCGTCAGCCTGGGCGACATATCCCAGGAAGCGTTGATGCCCGGCGTCAAGCACACCGGCAATTCCGAGCCGGTGAACTCCTCCGCCTCGACCGGCAACTGAATGAGCCTCGGCCGCCGGAACATGCGTTGCGGCGCCGAGTTTGATCAGGATGAAACGTCTGCTCCTGATAGGGTTCATGTTGCTGTCCGCCTGCGATGCGCTGCCGCGTGATCCCGACGGGACCTTGGAGCGCGCCGCGCGCGGTAAATCCTTTCTGGTGGGCTTCGCTTCGCCTGATATCGCAAAGGATCCCCGTGCCGCCTCGCTGGTTCGAGCCGTCGAGGCCGAGACCCACGCCAAGGCCCGTGTCGTCAGCGGTTCTGGCGAGCCGTTGCTTGCGCGGCTGGAAAACGGCGATGTCGACCTGGTGATCGGGCGGTTCAAGAAGGACAGCCCGTGGCAAACCGAGGTCGCCTTCGGGCCTGTGCTTGCCACCTCGGGCGAGGCGTCCGATCCGGTCGAACTCAAGGCTGCCATGCGCAATGGCGAAAACCGTTGGATCATGCATATCGAGCGCGCCAGCCGCTCCGTCGCCGGGGAGCAGGCTGAGTGAAGAACCCCCACCTTCCCCGCGAAATCTCCGGCACCATGCGCAAGGCGGTGGTGCTGGAATACTGGAACCTGTTCTGGAGCGCGACGATCATCGTCGCCATGGGGATGGTGCTGGGCCAAAGCCAGACGATGAAGACCGCCTGGATCGAGGATACCCTGGGTCTTGTCCCGCCGCTCATGTTTCTCCTCGCCGCGAGGGTCGAGCGCAAGGGCAAGGCATCCAAGCGGTTTCCTTTCGGCTTCCACCGCGTCAATGGACTGGGTTTTTTCGTAGCCGCCGTCGCGCTCGCCACGGTAGGCGGCGTGCTGCTTTACGATGCGATTACCGCGCTGGTCATGGCCGAGCACCCTACCGTCGCCTCGATCGTGCTGTTCGGTCACGAAATCTGGCTCGGCTGGCTGATGATCGCGGCGCAGCTTTATTCGCTGATCCCGCCGATGCTGATAGGACGCAAGGAACTGCCGCTGGCCGAGGCACTCAACGACAAGCTGCTGCATACCGATGCGCTGATGAACAAGGCGAACTGGTTGACGGGTGCAGCAGGGTTGTTCGGCGTGATCGGTCTGGGCCTTGGCTGGTGGTGGGCGGACTCGCTGGCGGCGGCGATCATCTCGCTCGACATCATCAACGACGGCGTGAAGGCGCTGCGCTCCTCCACCGCAGAACTGGTGGATGGCGCGCCCCGCGCGCTGTCGGGGCCGAAACTATCGGACGATGCGCAGGCTTTGTGTAAGCGGATCGAGGCGGAGTTTCCCGGCACGGATGTTCGGCTTCGCGAAACCGGACGCCTGATCCACGTCGAAGTCCACGGTGCACATCCGCCAGATGAGTGCCGTCACCCAAGGCACTACTGGCCGGGCGAGGATGAACGTTCCTGGCGCGTTGCGCAGGTCAGCTTCGTGCCCGCCCCTGCCGATGGGACTGACCAAGGTTAGCCGGTTCCCGGACTGCCCGATGGCTCTTTAGCCTAAGGGTGGTTCGCTTGGTCTGTTTTCACGGGTCGATTAGCCACGGAGCACGCAAGCGCGGAAACTTCGCTGATCTACCACGCGTTGGTTTGGCAAGATCTCTTTGGAGAATTGCCCATGACCTATTCTGCTGCACCCGTCCGTTATTCTTCATCCGTAGAAAGCCTTGCGCCCGATGAGGAAGAGACTGTCGCCAAGCTGAAAGACGCAGTCGACGAAATCCAGCACACGATGGACGAGCATCATGGCGCACGTCTTCGCGGGGCGCATGCAAAAGGCCAAGCGCTGCTGAAGGCCAGGCTTACCGTGATCGACAACCTGCCGCCCAGCCTGGCGCAAGGCTTGTTTGCCTCGGCTGGCAGTTACGATGCCATCATGCGTTTTTCCACTGCACCCGGAGATATCCTGGACGACAGCGTCAGCGGTCCGCGCGGGCTTGCACTTAAAATTCTGGAAGTCGAGGGCGAACGACTCCCCGATACGAGCAGCGCAGATGGACAGGACTTCCTGATGGTCAACGGTCCGATATTTCCCAACGCCACGCCTGCCAAGTTCCTGCCGGGCTTCAAGGGACTGGCAAAGACTACGGACAAGGCGCCGGGCCTGAAGAAGCTCGTCTCGGCCACGCTCCAGACGATCGAGGCCGGCCTGGAATCGGTGGGCATGCCGAGCCCGTTGGTTCAGACACTCGGCGGCGCACCGAATACCCAACCGCTTGGAGACATCTTTTTCACGCAGGTGGCGTCGCGATACGGCGACTATATCGCCAAACTGTCGCTCGCCCCCGTTTCGCCGCATCTGACTGCTCTCGCGGGAACCAAGGTCGATGCGAAGGATCGGCCGGACGCGCTGCGCGAGGACATTAACGCGGTAATCCAGCGGGAGGGCGGTGTGTGGGAATTGCGCGTCCAACTCTGCACTGATCTCGAGAAGATGCCGGTCGAAGATCCGACTGTGGAATGGGATCAAGACGACAGCCCGTTCATCGCGGTCGCCCGGATCGAGGTAGCTCCGCAGGAATCCTGGGATGATCGGGCCAGCGCCGATCTGCAGGCGCAACTCGCATTCAGCCCATGGCATGGGCTTGCCGCGTTCCAGCCGCTTGGCGGCATCAGCCGTGCGCGCAAGTCAGTTTATGAACATAGCCAGGCATTTCGCGGTGCAACGAACGCATGTCCGATGCACGCGAGCATCTCTGACGCCCACCCGACATCGGCGTCTGGCGCGTTGCAGCCTGAATGACGCTCTGATCCAGTTCATCCGGCAAGGAGAATAGGCATGACGCGGTTGATCGTGCAGCCACTCAACTGCACTCTCAAGCGGGACAAGGGCGAGCCGAGTTCCACCGATGCAATGATAAAGGTTCTGAAGGACGAGTTCACGTCCCTCGGCGTGAGCGTTGCGGATACCATCCACATAGCCTCCCACAATGTCCTCGCAGGGGTGACTTCGGACGAAGGCGAGGGGGACGATTGGCCCGCCATCCGCGCGAAAATTCTCGCGGCCGACATTCTTGTCATTGGTACGCCAATCTGGATGGGGCAGGCTGGGAGCGTTGCCAAGCGAGTGCTTGAACGCATGGATGCGTTTCTGGCGGAAACCGACGATCAGGGCCGTATGCCGAGCTACTCGAAGGTCGCGGTTGCGGCCATCGTCGGCAATGAAGACGGCGCCCATGCTGCGTCCTCCCAGATTTTCCAGGCGCTCAACGATGTAGGGTGGACCATCCCGGCGGTAGCCGCATGCTACTGGGTTGGCGAGGCAATGGGTTCGGTAGACTTCAAGGACCTGAAGGAAACGCCGGAAATGGTCGGCAAGACAGCGAAGATGGTGGCTGGCAACGCCGCGCACCTTGCCGGACTTCTCAAGTCCGCACCTTATCCGGGATAGGTCGGGTAGGCCTGTTCCTGCCTTCGTTCACTCCGAAGGCCGTTGCCCCCACGGCACAGCCAGCGTCAAGCAACGGACCTAGCCGCTGCTGCGAAGCAAGCACTGTGCCGCAACCGGGATCTGCTGCAATATATTCAGCGTAACCTATCGCAGCCAGATCCCCTCAGAAGTTCGCTACCCTAGGGTATGCTTCGGCCAGAACTGGCTTCCGAAAGCCTCATTCGTTCGCGATGAACAAAATCGCTGGCGCAACCGAATGTAACTTTCAGTCCATCCAATTTTACGTCCCCGTCTGTAGAGGCGCCCCCGCCGCGTTATCTCGCGAAATGCCGGGTGGTCTGAGGGCCCGGGTCCAGGCCCGCAGCTGCGTACGATCCCGCGCCCTTTCCGACGATTACGGGCGCGAAAAGGGATATTTACCGATGGCAGGCCATTCCCCCCAGCGGATAGACTGGGGCACATTCCTGGGTTGGGCACGCGACGTGCTGGCGCCCGACCGGCCCTTCATGACGATGGCGATGATCTACGGCGCCGCGATCGGCCTGCTGTCGCTGGCGACGCCCATCTCCGTGCAGATGCTGATCAATTCGGTGGCGAACACGGCGCTGCCGGTACCGCTGTTCACGTTGGCGGCGGTGCTGTTCGGTCTGCTGGCCTTGTGGTCGCTGCTCGGCGCGATGCGCACATACGTGATGGAAATCTTCCGCCGCCGCCTTTTCGCGCGTTCGGTGGCAGAGATCACCCTGCAGGCGGTCCATGCCCAGAACCCGTTCTTCCAGGACGAGCGCCGCAGCGACCTGTTCAACCGCTTCTTCGAGGTGGCGACCGTCCAGAAGGCGGTGCCCTCGCTGCTGATCGGCGGTTTCACGATTTTCTTCCAGGCGATGATCGGCTTCGTCGTCACCTCGTTCTACCACCCGGTATTCCTGGCATTTAACCTGCTGTTCGTGCTGGCGGTGTGGATCATCTGGAAGATCTGGGCGCGCAGCGCGATGGAAAGCGGCGTGGCGCTGAGCCACCGCAAGTACGAAACCGCGCACTGGCTGGAAAGCGTGGGCGCCTCCAACGGCTTCTACAAGTCGAGCCGCCACCTCGACTATGCGATGGACATGTCGGAGATGCGCACGGCCGCCTACGTCGATGCGCACCGCGAGCATTTCCGCGCAACCTTCCCGCAAAGCGTGGCGCTGCTGCTGCTCTATGCGCTGGCCAGCGCGGCGCTGCTGGCGCTGGGCGGATGGCTGGTCATTCGCGGACAGTTGTCGATCGGCCAGCTGGTCGCGGCGGAGCTGATCCTGTCGAGCGTGTTCTACGGCGCCGCGCAGCTCGGGCCCTACCTGGACACGTTCTACGACCTCGTCGCGGCGGTCGAGGAACTGTCGCTGTTCCATGCCATTCCGATCGAGGACATGGCCCCGCGCGGCGAAGGCGATGCCCGGCCGCGCGACGGCGGCCTGTCGCTGCGCCGGGTGGCGATCGCCGCCGGGGGCGATCGCGCGCGCTTCGACCTCGACATTCCCTCGGGCACCCATGCAGTGGCGGCGAGCGACCCGGGCATCGACAGGTTGCTCAGCCGCATGCTCAAGCGCCATTACCGCCCCGGCGAGGGCCTCGTCACCTTGGGCGGCGCCGACATCGTCGCGCTCAACATCTACCGCCTGCGCAGCGACGTTATAGTGCTCGACCGGCCAGACATCGTCGAGAGCACCATCCGCGACTACCTGCGCCTAGCCAATCCGCAGGCGGACCCGGCGCAGGTGCTGGATATACTGGACCTTGTGGGCCTGGGCGACCGGATCGTCAGCCTTAACGGCGGCATGGACTGCCTGCTGTCCTCCAGCGGCTGGCCGCTGACCCGCGCCGAAACGATGCGCCTCAAGCTGGCGGGCGCCCTGCTGGCCCGCCCGCGCGTGCTCATCCTCTCCGGCCTGTTCGACATGGTGCCGGTGGAGGAACTGCGCCCCGCGCTGCGGCAGCTGGACGACTGCGAGACAACGATAATCGTCTTCACCTGCCGCCCCGATGCTTTCGAGTTCGACCACATGCTCTGGCTTGGACAGGATTCCCAATTGCTCACACAGGACCGCGCAGCCTTCGCCGCCGCCCGCAATGCCGCGAAGGCACGGCACTCTGCAGAGGGAGGTTTTCATGCCCTTCCGCGATGACCATATCATCCACTTCAAGACCCTCCAGAGCCTGCGCCCGCCGCGCCCCGCGCGGGCGCTGGGCTGGATGCTCCTGACCGGGATGGCCATTACGGTCGCGTTCCTGTTGTTGGTGCCCTGGGTGCAGACCTCGACCGGCACCGGCTCGGTCATCGCGCTGGACCCGCGCGACCGCGTGCAGAACATCACCGCCCTCGTCCCCGGCCGGGCCGAGGAATGGTACGTGACCGACGGCGAACTGGTGAAAAAGGGCGACCGCATCGCCCGCATCGCCGACAACGACCCCAACCTGATCGCCCGCCTGCAGGCCGAGCGCGCACAAGTCGATGCCGAGATCGCCGCGACCCGCCAGGCGATGGGCGTCGCCCAGCGTGACGTCGGACGCATGCAGCAGCTCTACGGCGAAGGGCTGGCGCCGCGCCGCGATCTCGAACTCGCACAGATCAAGGTGGCGGATTATGGCGCCAAGGTTGCCAAGAGCCTGGCCGACCGCAACCGGCTGGATATCAACATCAACCGCCAGTCGGTGCAGATGATCCATGCCCCGCGCGACGGGCGCATCCTGCGCATCCTCGGCGGCGACAACGCCACGATGGTCAAGGAAGGCGACGTTATCGCCACGTTCGCGCCCGAACAGGCGGTTCGCGTAGTGGAACTCTACGTCGACGGCCGTGACGTGCCGCTGATCCATCCGGGCCGCCCGGTGCGGATGGAGTTCGAAGGCTGGCCCGCGATCCAGTTCAGCGGCTGGCCATCGGTGGCGGTCGGCATGTTCGACGGGCAAGTGCGCACGATCGACGTCTCGGCATCCGCCAACGGACTGTTTCGCGTGCTGGTCGAACAGAAACCCGGCGCGCGGCCTTGGCCGAAGGAGCCGTTCGTGCGCCTTGGCGCCAAGGTGCGCGGCTGGGTGATGATGGATACCGTGTCGAGCGGCTACGAACTCTGGCGCCTGCTCAACGACTTCCCGCTGCAGTATCCGGTCAGCGCCGTCGAGGC
The DNA here is from genome assembly GCF_000876675.2 of Novosphingobium sp. P6W. Taxonomy (GTDB): domain Bacteria; phylum Pseudomonadota; class Alphaproteobacteria; order Sphingomonadales; family Sphingomonadaceae; genus Novosphingobium. Next base: position 1,053,378 of record NZ_CP030352.1, on the reverse strand, counting down.
CGGGACATATGCGGGCAGCGTGACCGGCTCCGCCGCGAAGGACGGTTCGGCCGGGAAGGAAGGCGGTAATGCGAAATAAGCGCCTGTACGACCCGTTGTTTACGGGGCTGCTTACGGCCGGTCTCTGCATGATCGCTGTGCCCTCGGCGGCCCAGCAGATCGCACCCCTGCCCCGCCTCGCGCCGGTCGATGCGCCGGTGCTGCAGCTTGACGACCTGCTCGCCAATTCCGCCCGTCAGTCGCCCCAAATCATCGAGGCGCTGGCTCGCACCCGCACCGCCGACGCCCGGCGGCTGACGGCGGAAGGCGCCTTCGACACGGTCTTTTCCGCCGAGGGCGGATCACGGCTGGTCGGCTATTACGGCGGCACATACGCGGATGCCAAAGTCGCACGTCCGCTGGAGAACTGGGGCGGCCAGGTCTACGGCGGCTACCGCGCGTCGGTCGGCCGCTTCCCGATCTACGAGGACAAGAACTACACCAACCAGTTGGGCGAAATCCGCGCGGGCGCCGTCTTCGCGCTGCTGCGCGACCGGATGATCGACGACCGCCGGTTCGGCCGGGTGGCGGCGGATGCGGAGCACGCCGTCGCCGATGCCGAGCGGCAGATGGTGGTCATCGGCGTGCAGCGCAAAGCGCTCGACGCCTACCTGAACTGGGTGGCGAGCAGCGAGCGGCTCAAGGTCTATCGCCACCTGCTTGATCTGGCGCAGGAGCGGCAGCGCGGGCTACAGCGCGCATTCCAGGCCGGGCTGCGCCCGCGCATCGTCCTGACTGAGAACGACCAGATCGTGCTGCGTCGCCAGGCCATGGTAGTGCAGTCCGAACAGGCCATCGCCTCCGCCGCCAACGCCCTCTCGCTCTATTGGCGTGACGGCGATGGGAACCCTACGATCCCCCGCCGCGAGCAATTGCCTGCCTCGCTGCCGGAGCCGGTCCTTACAGCGATTCCGCAGGACGTGCAGCGGCCGGACCTGCTTGTCGCCGAACTGAAGACGCGGCTGGTGCAGGACCGCCTCGCACTCGACCGAAATGCCCTGCTGCCGCGCCTCGACCTCAACATGGAAATGGCCCGCGACATCGGCGACATCGGGCCCGGCGGCGCATCGCGCAGCGGCAATGACGTGCGTGTCGGCATCAAGTTTTCGGTCCCGTTCGAACAGCGCACCGCGCGGGGCAAGCTGATGCAGACACAGGCCGAACTCGACGCAAACCGCACCCGCGCGCGCTGGCTTGACGAGCAGATCCGCGCAGAAGTGAAGGGCATCGCCATCGCCTTCGACACCGCCAACCAGCTCATCGCCCTGTCAGCGCAGGAAAAAGAGCGCGCCGACACGATGGCCGTGGCCGAACGACGCCGGTTCGAGATGGGCGCCAGCGACCTGTTCCTCGTCAACACGCGGGAAGAAGCGGCGGCCAGCGTCGCCCTGAACCTGCTCGACGGCCGCCTCAAACGCCTCGTATCGAGCGCCGACCTGGCGGCGTCGTCGGGCAATGCGGCGGCACTGGGCATTTAGAGGCCTGAAGCTGACTTTGCTGGCATTGCAAGAACCCGCCGGTCATCGACCCGTGGCTTGCCGTGGCTCTTGGGAGAATACGGCGATAGCCGTGCCATCGGCTCGTCCGTCACCGTGCAGGGAACATGTCCGGAAATCATTCTTTACATCTCGGTAAAGCGCGGGTGTGCATCGCGGACCATATCCCGATGCAAACGCGGATGTAGCAATTTAGGAGAAATGAATGCCAAATTCGAATGATGGCCTCCCGGCGCAGCCGACGCCTCAGGAAGCGTTGAAGCGACTGGTCGATGGCAACGCATCTTTCGTTGCCGATCAGCCGTCCGAGCCTGATCTGTCGCGAGATCGGCGCCTTACCCTGGCGCAGGGCCAAGAACCCTTTGCGACGCTGGTGGGCTGCTCGGACTCGCGCGTAGGACCTGAGCAGCTCTTCGGCGCAGGGCTCGGAGAGTTGTTCATCGTGCGAACGGCAGGCAACAATGTCGACACCGCCGGAATGGGTTCGATCGAGTATTCGGTCGCAGTCCTGAAGGTGCCGCTTGTCGTTGTGCTGGGCCATGACAAATGCGGCGCCGTGGCCGCTGCTACCGATGTGGTCACAAAGGACACGCGGTTTCCGGGAAGCATCGGCCGAATGATCGAGCCGATCATTCCCGCTGTGCTGGCGGCTCGCCGCGAAGTGGGTGACGAAAATCTGGTGGATACAGCCGTAGAAGAAAACGTACGCCGCATGGTCGAGCGTCTGCAGACTTACGCAGAGCCGATGCTGCTCGAGCCGCAGGAACGCGGCGAGCTTCTGGTCGTAGGCGCGGTCTATGAACTTGCGACCGGGCGCGTGCGCTGGATCTAAGCCTGACAAAGGCTAAATGACGATTTGAATAAGCAGGCAGATTTTTAAAAAATCTGCCTGCTTTCGTTTGTGCACGGCGGCACCGCGCAACGTGCACGTACCGCCAACGCGAGAAAGCATAACCCAGATTTCTGTTTAGATGCGGCTACCTGACTCCTTTTCACGAGGAGTTCTTGTTGGCGCCCGATCCACGGTAGAAGGCGTTCAGAAATCTAGGGGTTACTCAACTCGAAACAAACCATTCAATGACGGAAGGCGTCCATTGCTGCCGTTAGCTGGTTAGCCTTGTTGGTGGAACCGAGGCGATAGCCGCTCCAGGTGGGGATGGTGCCCGGCTCCCAGTAGAAGACGCCGCGACCGTTCTCGCCCAGCGCCTTGTTACGCACGATGATGTCGCTCAGCATAGCGCGCCCTTCGGCGGGTTGATCGAACTGATAGCCGACTTCCACCAGCATAACAGGCTTACCGAAACGGCTGAGCAGATCATTCATCGTCACGCTGACTTTGGGCGATTCGACCCGCCAATTCTTGGAAGGCGTAAATTCCGGGTAGTAGGACAGGCCGATCACATCGACCTTGCCCTTATTTTTCGTGAACTCATCGAACCACCAACGCGCCTTGGCGGTATCCCAACCGTTGTCGATGTGAATGATGACTTCGGCGTTGGGGTAGATCTGCTTAACCACATCGTACCCGGCGTTAGTGAAGCGGGCGATGTTGTCGAACTTGTCGGTCTTCCCATCGGGCCAGAGCATGCCGTTTGTGATCTCGTTACCGACCTGTACCCAGGCCACATCAATGCCGTTGTCCTTGAGATAGGCCAGCGTATCACGAGTATGGTCGGCCGCCGCTTTGGTCAGCGCGGCGACATCGTAATCTTTCCAGGCGGCGGGTTTGAACTGCTTGCCCGGATCCGCCCAGTTATCGCTGTAATGGAAGTCGATCATGATCCGCATGCCATGATCGCGCGCGCGCTTTGCCTTGACCAGAACGTCCTCGCGCGTGCTCCACTTGTTCTCGGGATTGACCCAGACGCGCAGGCGCGCCGAATCGATGCCCTTGTCTTTCACGAGATCATAAAGGTCTGCGGGCTTCTTCTTCGCATCGCGGAACTTGAGCCCTGCCGCCTCCTGTTCCGTGACGGAACTGACATCTGCTCCATAAGCGAACTCGGAAGGCGACACAGACTGCCCCGCCGCGGTTTCACCCGCGAACGGCATGGCCGCAAGAATGAGAGCCACAGCGGCTACGACGGCATGACGTTCGATCTTCAGGAAACGGCGCATCAGAAGTTGTATCCCACACCTATGAGGACGCGACGACCGAACTTCTCGAAACGGCCTTGCAGGTTGCGATCCCCATAATAGGTTTCGAACGGTTCGTTGGTCAGATTGTTGGCCTGGAACAGCAGCTTTACACCTGCCAACCTGGAATCGGTGGGGAACTCGTAGCTAGTCTGGAAGTCCAGCACCGATTCAGGAGCGTTGAATAGAATGCGATCGGTATCGCCCAGTTCAGTAACGTAAGCCGAGCGGTAACGGAACGCGATGCGCGCCTCGAAGCCCGACTTGCTGTAGTACAGCGACGCGTTGCCGACGTGCTTCGACAGCCCCGGCAGCGGCGTCGCCCCAAGGGCGTTGTCGGCCTCGGACACGGTGATGTCGCTGGTCGTATAACTGTAGTTCATGTAGACGCCGAAGCCGTCGAAGGGTGCAGGCAAGAAGGTAAAAGCCTTCTGCAGCCCGACTTCGAAGCCCTTGATGGAGCCGCCACTGCCGTTTACCGGCTGCGTGAAAGCAACCGTCTGAGGATTGCCGTTCACGTCAGTCAATTGACGCTCGGTCACCTGCCGGGTGATGTACGTTCCCAGTTGCTTGTAGAATCCGGAGATGGTCAGCGCGCTGTCGCGATCGAAGTACCATTCGACGGTGGCATCAAGCTGTTTCGCGCGGAACGGTTCGAGCAGCGGGTTGCCGCCGTTCGCGGTTGGTGTGCCGAAATCGAAGAGACCGGAACCCGCGTTCAAGTCGTCAAGCGGAGGCCGTGCGATCGCCTGGCTGGCTGCGAAACGAACCTGGAGCTTGCTGGTCGGTTTAAGCGTCAGGTTCAGGCTCGGAAGCCAGTCGTAGAACTCGTTTTTCACGACGATCGGCGTAGTGACAACGCCGTTCGGGTCTTGGAATAGAGAAGTGCTGCGCGAATCAGTTTCGGTTCTGACCACGCGGAGACCGACGTTGCCGTTGAAAGGTACGCCGAAAATGGTCCCTTCAAGATCTACTTGGCCATAAAGTGCCGACGTCTTCTCTTTGACACGCCATGAACTGGTCTGATCGTAGACACTCTGCTGCGGATTAATTGGCCCGAACAGGCTCTCAACTGTGCGCACGATGTCGAGTGACTGGACCGCCGGCAGGTTGGCGAACTCGACCTTGAACCGGTATGGACCATTGATCAGCGACGGGTCCAGCACCTGTCGGTCGGCCAAAGCAATATCGCCGAACTGCGACATGGCGGTATAGGTCTTGGTCCGCTCGGTATGCCTCACGCCGAACTGCAGTGCGGCCAGCGGGCCTTCTCCGATCTCGCGCCGTACATCACCGGTGAGCGTCAGCAGATTGTCCTTGATGCGTGCTGCTGCACCATTGGGGATCTGGAAGCGGGCAACGCGCCAAAGCGACGGATCGGTCATGTCGCTGTTGATCGTCATCACCGGCACGCTGTCGTTACCCGACTGGAAGCTCGCGGTAGGACGGAAGCCGAACGGATCGGTCTGCAATGTCAGGTACTGCTGGTTTCGGGTGGTCGTCGAATAACCGACGTCACCCGTGATCTCCCAGCCATCGGAGGGGCGCCATGTAGCGTTCATACCGCCGGCGTAGAGATCGTCCTTGAAGAAGAAGTTCTCGTTCACGCCGCTGATGGTCTGGCCGAAATCCTGCTCACCCGTAATCGTCGCTCCGGTCACGTAGCCGTTGCGGGTGGTCACGTCCGTGATGTTATTGCCGAACGCAAGGCTGCCGACACGGAAGCCGCGCTGGGTTTCCTCGAACGAGACGTGGCTGTAAAGGAAGTCGCCGTTCAGCTCGAACTTGTCGCTTGGTTTCCACTGTACTGCTGCAACCGCACCGTGACGAATGTCGTCACCGCCGCGTTCCAGGGCTTCGTAGCCGTAAGGGATGTCGTCCTGCGCCGCACCGCCATGGCCCGGCGCGCCGGCACCGTCACCATCCAGATCGGCGAAGCTGTTGGTATAACGGAAAATGTTGGTGCGAACCGTCGCCACGGACTGGCGGCGGCCCGAGTAGCCAACGGCAAGGCCCAGGGTGTTGTCGAGCAACTGCGTCACGACCGAGGCGCTGGCGATGTACCCCCAGGGCGCGGTATCCTGAACATCCTTGGCCAGATCGCTGTAGATGGCGCGGGCGTTGAGGGCGACCTTGGTCTCGTCGTAGTCGAGCGGCCGGACCGTCTTGAGGTCGACCTGACCTGCGATCGCACCTTCTACCTGCGAACCGGTCGGCGTCTTGTACACCGACGCGCCGCTGATCAGTTCCGCCGGGAACTGTTCGTACCGAATGTTGCGGCTGCCTTCGGCCGACGCGATCTCGCGGCCATTGAGCAGCGTGTTGACGAGGTTCGGGCCCATGCCGCGAATGGAGATCTGTGTGCCGTTGCCACGATCGCGGTTGGTGGTGAGACCAGGAAGGCGAGCAAGCGCTTCAGCGATGGACGCCTCGGGCAACTTGCCGAGGTCTTCCGCAGCGAGTTCTTCGACAACCCGATTCGCGTTGCGCTTCGCAGCGATCGCCGTCCGAAGCGACTGGCGATAGCCGGAAACAATGATCTCTTCTGCCTGCGGTTCGCCGTCAGTTGACGACGAACCGGAGGTGGCACCCGATGCGTCCTGCCCGGTGGCGCCATCTTGCGCCAGTGCCGGACTGGCGAGCGCGATCATGCTCACTGCTGTGAGCGCCAAGAATTTAGTCCTCATGCATTCCTCCCCTGCTTCGCTCGGACTCGCTTGCGAGTCATCTTAGCGATTAATCATACAAAACGGTTACATAATATAATAGCGGAATTTGTTATCGCTGGAGCTGCAATCTGCGCGGCCGCAATTGCACCAGACCGCCTTCGAGATCGTCCGCTGCCGCCGTTATGCGAATGGCGCCCGCGCTGCGTCCGATCCGTACGATGGCCTGGGCGAGACCGGCAAAAGCATGCCGCTCACTGGCGAAGTCCGCTTCAAGGCTAGTGGGATCACCATTGCCGACGCCGATGATCTTTGCGTCGCCTTCGACGGTGAAGCGAATGAGGTTTGCCGCGTCAGGCACCGGACGTCCCTTGGCATCGAGCACTTCGGCGCGGATCATGACGACATCGCGCCCTGTCGCTTCGGGCATACGGCGGTCGCAGGTCAATTCGATGGTAGCCGGCTTGCCGACAGTCTCGCGCACGTCGATGGCGGCACGCTTGCCACCATTGTAGCCGCGCGCTTCCAGCTTGCCCGGAGCATAAGGCACATTCCACGCAAGATGCCGATTTCGCGGCATTTCCTTACACCCGAGCGAGCGTCCGTTGAGCAGCAGTTCAACCTCTGCGCAGTTGCCGTGGACCCAGACTTCCACAGGTTGCCCTTCCCGCCCCGGCCAGGTCCAGTGGGGCAGCAGGTGGACCATCGGCTGATCGGGGCGCCACCACGCGCGGTAGTAGTAGAAGTTGTCCTTGGGATAGCCGCAGGTATCCAGAACCCCGAAGTAGCTGGAGATGCTGGGCCACTCCGGATAGGGCGTAGGCTCGCCGCGATAATCGAAGCCGGTCCAGATGAACCCACCTGCGATATCCTCGCGCGAGGCGGCGATCGTCCACCATTCCTCTGCGGTGGAGGCCCACCAGGGATGCTCGGTATCGTAGGCGCGAACGACATGCTTGGCCGCGTCGTTCGCATAAGCACCACGCGTCGAGACAGTGCTTCCGGTCTCCGATCCATAAACCGGGACATTGGGGTGCTTCGCCTTGAAGTCGGGAATCTGATCCGTACGATAATTGTAGCCGACAACGTCCACGACCTTGGCCACGCCAATTTCCCAGCTGTTGTCGAAAGCGAAGGTCGTCGGACGGGTAGGATCGAGATCGCGCACCAGATCCTGCATGACCTGCGTGACGCGAGCGCCGCGCGCCGTCCCCTGCTGCGGCTCTTCGTTGCCGAGCGACCACGAGATGATGCTGGGGTGATTGCGGTCACGGCGCAGGATACGCGAAAGCTCGTCCATCGCCGCCGGATCGCTGCTGTTGCGGCGGGCTTCGACGATCATCATCATGCCCTTGGCATCGCAGAGATCGAGCAGCACCGTAGAGGGCGGATTGTGCGCGCTGCGCCAGGCGTTCGAGCCCATCTCCTGGAGCTGGTCGATACGCCATGCGTGGAGCGCGTCCGGGATGCCCGTGCCTACGCCCGCGTGGTCCTGATGATTGCAAGTGCCGAGCAGCTTCACCGGGCGCTCGTTGAGAAGGAAACCGCGCCTGCCGTCGAAACGGATTGTGCGGATGCCGAAGCTGGTTTCGTAGCGGTCGGCAAGGCGCCCCTCGACGATCAGTTCGGAGCGCAGACGGTAAAGGTGCGGCGTCTCCACCGACCAGAGCTGCGGCGCTGAGATGCGGGTCTGCGCCTTACTTTCCACGGTTTCGCCCGCCGGTACGGTGACGCGCGCTTCGGGAAGCGTGGCGGCGATCTTACCGTCAGGCCCAAGGATCTGCTGGCGAACTACGACCTCGGCAGGCTCCTTGCGCTCGTTGCGCAGTTCCAGCACGACGTCCGCCGAGGCGCCCTGCGCATCGGGAGTGGCGCGCACCACGCTACCCCACTGCGGGACATGTACCTTGTCTGCCCGGACCAGATCGACGTGGCGGTAAATGCCGGCGCCTTCGTAGAACCAGCCCTCCCCCAGCGATGCATCGACGCGGACGGCGATGACGTTGGGGCCGCCGTCATAGTCGAGGAAATCGCCGATAGGGACCGAAAACGGTGCATAGCCGCTCTCATTGCGGCCCGCGACGTAGCCGTTCACGAAGACGGTGCAGTCCCGGAACACGCCGTCGAATTCAATCCAGAGCAGTCGGTCGCGATCAGCGGCGGTTATCTTGATCGGGGTGCGATACCAGCCGACGCTGTTCTCGGGGAAATCGCGGCCAATGGCCTTGAACCCGTGCGCGGCGGATGCGTCCTCATCACCCTTCTTGGGCGCGGTCGTCGGCTTGGCGAAAGGCAGGGCAACGGCCCAGTCGTGCGGGACCATGACGGGCGCCCAGCCGCTGTCGTTGAAATCCGGCGCGGAGGCTTCGGCAGTCACGCCCGCCTTGGCGTAAGTGCGCTGGTTGCGCCCGAAACCGAAGTCCTTCTCGATCGAGTTCGCGTGGCCAAGGTGAAAGCGCCAGTCCGCCAGCCGTTCTACCAGACGCGGAGAGGCATCCGCCTCCGTGCCTGTAGCAGTGGCCGCGGCTGCTCGCGCTGCTCCGGCCAGTGCAGGGAGGCTGGAAGCCCCTACCAAGGTGCCCATAACGATCGCGTTACGTCGAGAAATCTGCAATTTCACTCTCCCGTCAAAGGACAAGCCCGGCCGCCGTGCTTGCGGCGGCGTTACTGAATGGTGGTGGCGGTTGCGGGGCTGGCCTTGTCAGGCGTGGTCCCCTCTCCCTCGAATGGCGACAGGCGGAAGCCGAAGCTCACGCGTTCCAGCCGGGTGCGGTACTTCATCTGCGGTTGACCGACGAAGTTCCAGCCGGTGTCGCCGCCCACTCCCCATTGAGCGGCATCGATCAGCAGCGTGCCGTCGCCGTGGGGAACAATGTCAGTGCTTTTCCATGTGCCCGGCGCGCGGCGGTAGAGGTCTTGGTAGGGGAAGGCCAGCGCGTTCATCATCAGCGGAGCGTCGCCCGTGACGCGCACGCCGCCGCCCTTGCCGGACAGTTCCATCCACCGCACGCCTACTTTGTTGCCGGTGTCCTGCGGACGCATGTAGTCGTGGTTCTGCGCCGCCAGCGCGCCGCGCCACAAGCCGAGCGCCGCGCTAGTCTTGCGGTCGACATAGCTTTCGTGGGGGCCGCGTCCGTACCACTCGACTGTGTCGAGCTTGGCAGGAATGGAATAGGCCAGACCGATGCGAACTGGCGCTGGCAGGTCGTCCTTGAGCGGCAGGAGCTGCGCGTTCACAGCCACCGTGCCGTCTCCGGACATGACGTAATCGGTCGTAAAGCTCGCCGCGCCTGCGCCGAGGGCATGTTCGACATGGATGACGCCGCTTCCGTCGGCCCGGCGCTCGGATGTCAGCGAACGGACCTGCCGCGCATCGCTCATCTGACGCCAGGGCTCCATCTGCGCGGCAGTGCCCGTCAGCGTGTCGTTGTCGGTCTCCGCTCGCCAGAAATGGGGTGCGCCGCCGGTCATCAGGATACGGCCGCCAGCGGTATAGCTGCGCACGAGGCCCGTCACGCGCTCGATGGTCAGGTTGGCGGTACCGGCGCGCAGGCTGACGACTTCCTTTTCCTGCACGAGCGCGACCTTGCCGCCCCGCTGCACCGTCGTCGCAGGCGCGCGGCCCATCGGAAACTGCTCCCAGCTTACGACGTATCCCTCGGGCACCAACGGAATGGAGTCCTTGCGGGCATGGGCGCGCACGAGCAGCACGTATTCCGCACCGGCCTTGCGGTCGAATTGCGGCATCGCGATCTGCACCGCGCCGGTCGCACGCGCAGCAACTGCCGGATCGGCAAAACGGCCCTGCGCGATGGCAACCCCGTCTTCCTGCACCACGTAATCGAACTCGAAGCCGGAAAGATCGCGGAAATCGTGCCGGTTGATCACCTGGACCGTACCTGCCGCAGAATCGAAGTTCGCGAACTGGATCGGCGCGAGCACCTTCTGAACTTCGTAGAGGTGCGGATTGGGCGTGCGGTCGGGCTGGTTCAGGCCATCGCCGAACTCGATATCGCCGCCCGGATTCGGACCATATTCGCCGCCGTCACCCCAATAGCGGCGACCGTCCTTCGTGTAGCGATACATGGACTGGTCCACCCAGTCCCAGATGAATCCGCCCTGCAGCTTGTCATGGCTGTAGATCGCGTCCCAGTATTCCTTGAGGTTACCGCCTGAATTGCCCTGAACGTGAAGATATTCGCACTGGATCATAGGCTGGCGGCGGGTGGTATCGTTGGCCCAGTCGATCATCTTTTCGACGTCGTCGTACATCGGCGCATAGATGTCGACGTAGGCGTTTGGCTGGTGCTCCCAGTCCAGTGTGCCCCAGCCAAGGTACGAAATCAGGCGCGACGGGTCTCGCTTGCGCACGGCAGCCGCCGCTTTCTCGAAGTTGGAGCCAATCCCTGCCTCGTTGCCGAGAGACCAGAAGATGATCGAGGGGTGGTTCTTGTCCCGCTCCACCATGTTGGACACGCGGCTGACGTGCGCGGTTTCCCATGCCGGATCGAAGCCGAGCTGGAATTGCGCCCGGCGTTCCGGATGCTTGTTCGCGTGGTCCATGTACGCGTGGCTTTCGATGTTCGCCTCGTCCATGACGTAAAGGCCGTACTCGTCCGCCAGCGCATACCAGAGCGGATCGTTTGGATAGTGTGAGGTGCGCACCGCATTGATGTTGTTTCGCTTCATCAATTCGATGTCGCGCCGCATAGATGCTTCAGAGATGACGTGGAACGTCTCGGGATCATGTTCGTGGCGGTTGACGCCGCGAATGCGGATCGGACGGCCGTTGACCATGACCTGTCCATCGCGGATCTCGACCGTGCGGAAACCGATCCGCTGCGACGTGGCCTGAACCACCTGCCCCTGCGCGTCCACCATCTCGATCAGCAGCGTGTAGAGGTTGGGTGTTTCCGCAGACCACTGCCGCACCGAAGGCACGGGGGCGGACAGCGAGACGGTGCGCGCCGCGCCTGCAGGAATGGCGGCTTCGCGCTTCAACACTTCGCGAGCGCCGTCGAGCAGCGTCAGCCGAGCCTTCATCGGCTTGGTGCGTGCATTGGCCGATACGTCCACCGCCAGCGTACCGTCGCGATAGGCGCGATCGAGACCAGCGTGGACGAAGAAGTCGCTCATGCGCTCACGCGGCGCGACCTTGAGGTAGACCGAACGCTCGATGCCCGAAACGCGCCAAAAGTCCTGGTCTTCCAAATAGGACCCGTCCGACCAGCGATGAATCTGGATGGCAACCGTATTGTTGCCCGGACGCAGGAGCTTCGTCACGTCGAACTCGGACGGCAGCTTGCTGTCTTCCGAATAGCCGGCCTCTACGCCGTTGACCCATACCTGATACGCCGATCCGGCCGCACCGATGTGCAGGATGACATCTCGCCCGTCCCACCCTGCCGGCACCGCGATGTCGCGGCGATAGGAGCCGACCGGATTGCGATCGTGGGGGATCAGCGGACGGTTTGCCGGGAAAGGATACGTGATGTTGTTGTAGCGGGCCTGATCGTAACCGTGCGCCTGCCAGTCCGACGGGACAGGAATGGTCTTCCACTCGGACACGTCATAGCCGGGCGCCTCGAAACCGACGGGAAGGTTCTCCGACGAAGGCGAGAAGGAAAAACGCCAGTCGCCATCGAGCGAGAGGTAATTGGAGGACCGGGCAAGATCGCCTGCCAGTGCCGCATCACGATTTTCGAACGGGAACTGCGTCGCGCTTGCAGGCAATTTGCCGCGTGCGACCACGGCGGGATTCTCCCAGTCGGGCCGCGATGAATCTATTTGAATCGGCTGGACCTGAGGCCCCTGTTCCTGCGCAGCAACTTCGGAAGCGAAGGCCAGCGCGCCCCAGGCCACGAGACCTCCAAGGATCTTGCCAGCCATAACTCTCTCTCCATCAGCTTACTGCACACAAGCACAGCATCGTATTTGTACGATAATTATGCTTAAATAAAATCACCTGAGAGCGCAAGTCCCAACAGCTTCATTTCTCCGACAAATTGCTCCCACCAGCTTCGACGAAGCGATCGGCCGCAAAAGCATGAAAAAAGAGCGGGACAACGTTAGTTGCCCCGCTCACGTTTCCGCAGGCTTGAGAGGAGGAAGCTGCTTGCGCACAGCCCGCCCGCGGAAAGCTCTTAGGAGATGCGCACCCCTACCTAACAACCAAGCATCATACAAGAACGATTAGTATGATAATATGGTTGTCGAGGCTCCTGAGTGGTGATAGCGGCGATTCCACAACAGTCCTGTCGCCCGGCCGAGTGCCCCAAAGCGGCAAGGAACTCCGAACACTGGAGGCCACAATTTCTTCAGCTCATGACGATTCTTCCGCAACGACCCAAAAGCTGCGTTCGCGCGCCTGGTTCGACGATCCCAGCCACCCGGACATGACCGCGCTCTATCTGGAGCGCTATCTGAACTACGGCCTCTCGATCGAGGAGATGCAGTCTGGCCGGCCGATCATCGGCATCGCCCAGTCGGGCAGCGACTTGGTGCCGTGCAACCGCCACCACCTCGTCCTGGCCGAGCGCATCAAGGCCGGCATCCGCGACGCGGGCGGCATTCCGATCGAGTTTCCCAGCCATCCACTGCAGGAAACCGGCAAGCGTCCCACTGCGGGGCTTGACCGCAACCTCGCTTATATCAGTTTGGTCGAGTTGCTTTACGGCTACCCGCTCGACGGCGTGGTTCTCACCATCGGCTGCGACAAGACGACGCCTTCGTCGCTGATGGCCGCCGCGACAGTGAACATCCCGGCGATCGCGCTCTCGGTCGGGCCGATGCTCAACGGTTGGTACGAGGGCAAGCGCACCGGCGCTGGCACCATCGTGTGGAAGGCGCGCGAGATGCTGGCCAAGGGAGAATTGGACTATCAAGGCTTCCTGAAGCTGGTGGCATCAGGATCGCCCTCCACCGGCTATTGCAACACGATGGGCACGGCGACGACGATGAACTCGCTGGCAGAGGCGCTGGGCATGTCCCTGCCCGGCTCGGCCGCGATCCCGGCGCCGTATCGCGACCGTCAGGAATGCGCCTGGGAAACCGGCCGCGCCATCGTCGAGATGGTGAAGGCGGACCGCAAGCCGTCCGACATTCTCACCCGTTCAGCCTTCCTCAACGCGATTCGCGTGAATTCGGCCATCGGCGGCTCCACCAATGCGCCGATCCACCTCAACGCCATCGCCCGCCATATCGGCGTGGAACTGACGCTGGAGGACTGGGAGCACACCGGCGCCGACGTGCCGCTGCTGGTGAACCTGCAGCCTGCGGGCGAGTATCTGGGCGAAGATTACTACCGCGCGGGCGGCGTTCCCGCCGTCATGGCCGAGCTTGACAAGGCGGGCCTGATCGACGGCACCGCGATGACCGCCAACGGCAAGACGGTGGCCGAGAACTTGGTCGGCGCACGTATCGTCGATACCGACGTGATCCGTCCGTTCGAGCGCCCGCTCAAGGAAGCTGCTGGCCTCACCGTGCTCAACGGCAACCTGTTCGAAGGCGCGGTGATGAAGCTCTCGGTCATCTCCGAGGAGTTCCGCGGCCGCTACCTTTCCGACCCCGAGAATCCCGATGCCTTCACAGGTCGCGTCGTCGTGTTCGACGGTCCCGAGGACTACCACGCGCGCATCGACGAACCGGAACTGGGCATCGACCAGAACACCATCCTCGTCATCCGCGGCGCGGGCCCGGTCGGCTATCCGGGCGGTGCGGAAGTCGTCAACATGCGTCCCCCCGTCGCACTGATCCGCGCGGGCATCCACGCCCTGCCCTGCATCGGCGACGGGCGTCAGTCAGGCACCAGCGGCAGCCCCTCGATCCTCAACGCTTCGCCCGAGGCGGCCGTTGGCGGCGGTCTCGCGCTGCTGCGCACAGGCGACCGGGTCCGGATCGACCTTGCCAATCGCAGCGCCGACATGCTGGTCGATGACGCCGAGATCGAGCGCCGCCGCGAGGAACTGGTCGAGATCGAGCGCCGTGTGAGCCCGGAATCGCAGACGCCGTGGCAGGAGATCCAGCGCAGCCTCGTCGGCCAGTTCGCCACCGGCGCGATCCTCGAGGGTTCGGAGAAATACCAGCGCATCGCGCAGACGCGCGGCCTGCCGAGGGACAGCCACTGATGGCCCCCGGGGGAAGCGTCGGGTTGATCGCCCGCGACCGCGTCGATACGCTGGGCGAGGGCCTGTTCTGGTCGGCGCGCGAGGGCAGGCTGTACTGGACCGACATTCTCGGACACCGCATCAACCGGCTGTCCCCCGCCACCGGGCAGGTCGAGAGCTGGGAGACGCCGGACGTCGTGGGCTGGATCATCGAGCGCGCCGAGGGGGGCTTCCTTGCAGGCATCGGCCGATCGATCGCACAAGTGGCGTTCGATCCCTTCACTATCGATATCCTGGCGCAAATCCCCGGCCAGACCGAGGCAACCCGCGTCAACGACGCCGCAGCCGACCCTCAGGGCCGTCTCTGGCTGGGTACGATGCCGTTCTCGTGTGACGTGCCGACCGGCGCGTTCTGGCGCTTCGACGGCACGGTGACCCGCGCCGACGCGGCGCCCTACACGATCCCCAACGGCCCGGCGATCGACCCCGACGGCCGCTTCCTGCTGCACACCGACAGCGCGATGGGCGTCATCTTCCGCTATCCGTTGGAGGACGGCATGCTGGGCGCACGGACGCCTTTCGTGGTGTTGGAGGACGATTGGGGTTCGCCCGACGGCATGACCTTCGATGCCGAGGGCTGCCTGTGGGTCGCCTGCTGGGGCGCATCGTGCGTCACTCGCTTCTCGCCTGAGGGCGTGCCGCTGCGCCGCATCGCGCTGCCCGCCAGCCAGATCAGCAATTGCGTGTTCGGCGGAGCGAACCTCGACCGGATGTACGTGACCAGCGCCGCCAACGGCGTCGAGGAAGAACACGGCGGCGCGCTGTTCGAAATCGATCCGGGCTGTCGCGGTGTACCGGCCTTTTTGTCCGGCAATTGACGACTGGGCTTGACCTTCGAACGATTGGTCAAGCCCATCAGTGCGGATTGGCGTGCAAAAGGAACCCTGTCAGCGGGGTGATCGTATCCAATAAGGGCCCGTCATTTCGATGGTTTAGGCGATCCGAACGCCCGAGGGTGCTTTTGACTATCGTCGATCGATCCCGCCGGTGCCGTACATCGGCGGCGCTTCGCCTGCCTGGACGAGTTGAGCGGTTGGCTGGGGGCCGAGTGTCTGCGCTGGGCCATGATCCACCTCGCACCCCGAGCAAAAGGAACTGACCGTACCGGGCTTTGGAGATGGAAGGCTCTGCCCTGCAGCCAGTGCTGGCTTCCTTCGATAGATTTCACGAGACACAGCTCCGACGCAAACTTGGTAGCGGCGATAAGGCCCATCGCCGCTTCTTAATTTTGAAGACAGAAGACGACGATGGGGAAGCCCCGTTTCGGCGATGAGTTCAAGCGTGATGCGGTGGCCCAGAACACTGAGTGTTGGTGTCCAGTAACGGAGGTTACTCAGCAGCTCGGCGTCAGTCAGCGCCGTATGCGTAGAATCGGTAACTGGCGCAGGTGATGTCTGGCGATGCCCGCCAAGATGCAGAAATCCGCCAGTCGAAGCGCGAGTTGGCCAGGCCGACCGAACGCAAGCTCGCAGCATGCAAGAATGAGGCTCGAGCCAAACAATGCGCCCCGCCGATGACTGTATTCGCGATATCGACATTTAGTTTACAATCGCGACGATTCGGGTTGATATGAAGTCAACAAAAACGGGAGAATGGGATAATGGCGGCATCCTTCGCGCCGGGATGGAGGCAGGTGGCCGTCGGCTTCATGCTTCTGGCGGCCACCGGCATGATAGCCTCGACTTATTCCATCATCGCCGTGCCGCTTGCCCGCGAATTCATGCCCAGTCGTACCGTGCTGATGCTGGCGATGACCGTGCTGTCGGGCACGAGCGCGGTACTGGCACCGCTGCTGGGCAACCTCATGGATCGTTTGCCGCTGCGCCGCCTGATGCTCGCAGGCGGGGTGAGCCTGGCACTGGGCTATACGGCGATCTCGCTGGCAACCTCCTTCACGCAGGTGCTCGTCATTTTCGGGGTGCTGGTCGCGCCGGCCAACGTGCTGATCGGTCCCGTGGCGATCACGGTGCTGCTGTCTCGCTGGTTCGCGCTCAAACGAGGCCGGGCAGTCGGTATCGCCATCGCCGGGATCTCGGCGGGCGGGTTCTTTTTCCCGATGATCATCCAGGCCCTGCTCGATGCACACCAGTGGCGCGAGGCGCTGCAACTGCTTGCCCTCGTGCTGCTGGCATGGACCATCCCGGTGACGATGCTGGTGATCGACCACCCCTCCGATCGCGGGCTCAATCCAGACGGAGCGGCCAAGCCGCTCCTGATGGCTCAGGACGAACTTGCCAAGGCGCCGATATCCGCGCGCGAAGTGCTGAGCGACCCTACGTTCTGGATACTCGCGATCACTGTCGGCATCGTCACGGCGGGGCTCAAGGGGACGATCACCAACCTCGCGCCGCTCGCCATCGACGCAGGGATAAAGGCGCGGGATGCGGCTTCGCTGATCTCGATCTATTCTGCCTGCGGCTTCATCGCCAAGCTCAACTTCGCGGCTCTTTCCGACCGGATGGGGCCGCGTACGCTCATGTATATTTCGTTGAGTGGCTTCGCGACCGGAATGGCCTGTCTGACGCAGGCGGCGCGCGGGTATTGGATGATCGCTTTCGGGATCGCGCTGGCCGGGTTGTTCGGGGGCCTCATGATCCCGGCTGAAAGCTATCTCGCGCCGAGGGTCTTCGGGCAGCGGGCGATAGGACGGGCGATGGGTCTGCTGTCAGGCACGATCCTGCTGGCGATGCTGGCGACACCGCCGATTTTCGGGCTGATCTTCGATGTGTTCGGCAGCTATAACGGGGTATTCTGGACGTTCGCGGGGCTGCCGATTCTGGCGACGGTCTGGGTGCGCTTCATCCGCCTTCATCCACGCGGAGAGTCGGCTCCGGCTAAGAACCGGGAACCGCGCCAGTCTCTACAGTAGACGGAAGACGGACATGGAGCAGCCCTGACGTAATCGGCACCAGCGTCAGGTGTCGGAAAACATCCTGGCCACGGCGGGCCTGTCGATCTTCATCGAGGGGTTTTTCGGAAGATCGTCCACTATGCGCCAGTGCACCGGGATGTGGGTGGCAGGTACGTGTTCGCGCAAATGCGCTTCCATCTCGGCAAGGGTCAGGGCCGAGGCCCCTGCTTTGCACTGGACTGCAACGGCAGGCACCTGGCCCAGCCGCGTATCGGCGATGCCCACCACGGCGGCGGCGCCGATCGCGGGATGTTCGAGCAGTGCCCGCTCGATCGTTTCAGGCAAAATCTTGAAGCCGCCGCGCATGATCGCTCCATCGGCCCGCCCTCGAATGAACAAGAACCCGTCGGAATCGATCATCGCGATGTCCGATGTCCTGATCCATTCCTGTTCGATACGGGGCGTGGACACCTCCAGCAGCCCTTCGCTACCAGCGGGCAGAGGCGAGCCCGTGGCCGGATCGACGACCTGCAGGCGTGCACCCGGCAGCGGCCGACCGACCGATCCGATCTTCATCCCGTCGAACTCACTGACCAGATCCAGTGTCATCGCCGCAACCGGCCCGCCGAATTCGGTCGCTCCGTAGGACATGAGAACGGGGATGCCGTAACGCGTTTCGAAGGCGCGCTGCACGGTAGGGTCGAGCGGTGCGGCACCGCTCGACATGGCCTTGAGCGACGAAAGATCCTCGCGCGGAATATCCGAGTCCAGAAGCATGCGAAAAGCCGATGGAGGAATGCCGCCAGCTGCCGGACGGTATCGCAGCACGAAATCATGCCACGCCTTCAATGTGAAACGGTCGAGCAGGATCACGGGCTGCCCCCGCAACATTGTCGGAAGCGTCGAGTAGATACCGGAGATATTGCCCAAGGGATAGAACAGGAGAAACGGCGGCCCAGCTTCGTCGCCATCCCGGCGCGCGGCCATCATGACATTGCTCATGTAATGGCGCTCCATCATCTCGAACGAGAGAGGAAAGCGCTTGGGCGGCCCGGTGGTGCCGCTGGTCAGCACTTCGATCTGCGGCATGTCATGCACTGCCGCATCAGCGATGCGTGATGTCTCATGGCCGGGAAGCGCAAGGGCTGTCATCGCATCCAGCACGATCCCGGCTATGCCATTCTTAGCCAGTGTGGAAGTCAGCGCATCCGAGACGTCCTGCGCGACCACGATGACCGCACCGGGCTTCAGCGTGCCAATATCGCGCGCGATGACGGTAGGGGACTGGAAAGCGTAGATCATCGTGATCGTGCGGCCAGCCGCGACCAGGCCGATGAGCGCCGCCACCATCTCGGGACGGCTGCGCGCCACCAGGCCGACCGCCGCATCAGGCGCGACACCCGCTACGTCGATCAAGGCCGTAACGCTGTCCGCAAGCCGGCGCACCGCGCCCCAGTCATGCCAGATTCCCTCAAACTCGATCGCCTTTCTGGCGGGATCACGCGCCAGAGCGTGCTTTGCCAGGTCCGGCAGCGACGTGACCGCCGCTGCCGTATCGGGAGCGTGATTTGTGACTTGGTTCGGCACCCTCATCTTCCTTCACCTTATGCGCGGTGTATCGTGTTCAAAATGCGCCTGCGCCGCCGCCGATATCGGCTGCGAAGACATTGCGACCTTGACGAATGAGTCATAGCGTGAAAAGTAATTCTGTATAGCGAATAATAGAACGCCGTGGTGATCACCGGAGGCGCGCGGGAATGCGCGCGAACCCCGGCCCAGCGGCGGAACAGGAGTGGTGATGGAAGGACCGTTAAGCGGTATCAAAATCGTCGAGGTTGCGATGTGGGCCTTCGTGCCCGCTGCTGGCGGCATGCTGTCGGACATGGGCGCGACAGTCATAAAAGTGGAACCGCCGACAGGCGATCCACTGCGCGGCCTGCGCGTGGGTGCATCGAAACCGGGCGACCAAGGGTTCATCCTGTCCTGGGAAAGCTACAACCGCGGCAAGCGCAGCATTACGCTCGATCTCCGCCAGAACGCCGGCAAAGAGGTACTCTATCGCCTGCTGGAAGACGCCGACGTCCTGCTGACCAACCTGCTGCCCCCGGCTCGGCGACGGATGGGCATTGCGGTCGAAGAAATCAGGGCGCGCTTTCCCGACATTATCTATGCCGTGGGCAGCAGTGTCGGTGCTCAAGGCCCGGAAGCGGACAAGGGCGGCTATGATGCCATTTCCTATTGGGCACGGGCGGGCATCGCCGCGTCGCTGAACACCGATGACGCTACCTATCCGTCGCAGCCGCCAGGTCCGGCGTTCGGGGACACGGTCGCCGCCGCGATTCTTGCGGGCGGTGTGGCAGCGGCCATCGCCCAGCGCCTCATGACCGGCCACGCATCGGTCGTCGATGTCTCGCTGCTGGCCACCGGCATGTGGCAGATGCAGCGGTCGATCAGCCAGGCGACGTTGGATGGAAGCAGCAAGGTGCCGCGCGTCGCCCGCGACCAGGTGAGCAATCCGCTGGTCAATTGCTACCGCACCGGCGACGATCGCTACGTCTCGCTGTGCATGCTCCAGAGCCAACGGTATTGGGCCCCCTTCTGCGACGCCGCAGGGTGCCCCGATCTGGCAGCGGACCCGCGTTTTGCGGATGAGGCCGGTCGAACCCGCCATATCGCCGCCTGCGTTGCCGAACTCGATGCTCTGTTCAGCCGGAAGACCCTCGCTCAGTGGCGTGAGATCCTGTCCCGGCAGGACGGGCAGTGGGACGTTGTGCAGGATGTCGAAGAACTGTGCCGGGATAACCAGGTCATTGCTAACCGCTACATCCAGCCCGTCGATTATGGAGACGGCCGGATCATGCCGATGGTCAGCACTCCGGTACAGTTCGATGGCAGTGCGCTGAGCGCGCACCCTGCCCCCACGCTGGGCGCGGACAGCGACGCCATATTGACGACGCTTGGCTACAGCGAAGACGATATCATCGACCTGAAGATCGCCGATGTCGTCTTCTGATCGCTTCGGCAGAAACGATCTCGCGCCGGTCGATTATACCCATGAAGGCGTCATGCTCACAGGGCGGCTGGCCCTGCCCGACGGTCCGGGCCCGCACCCCGCAATTCTGGTGATCCACGATGCGCGCGGGCTGGGCGATGGCACCGCCCGGCGCGCGCAGGCGCTAGCGGATGCCGGTTATGCGGTCCTGGCCGCCGACCTCTATGGCGAAGGCGCGTTCTTCGCCGATCCCAAGCAGGCGGGCCCTACCGTGGCACCGCTCATGCAGGATCCATCGCTCCTGCGGGCACGGGCGATCGCCGGTTTCGAAGCGCTATGCGGACTGGTCCAGGTGGATCGCGATCGTGTCGGCGCGGTCGGCTTCTGCCTGGGTGGCCGCTGCGTGTTGGAACTTGCGCGAAGCGGGGCCAGCCTGCGTGCGGGGGTTAGCCTTCACGGGCTGTTGACGACACATGCTCCCGCACAGCCAGACGCGGTAAAGGCAAAGCTGCTGATCCTGACCGGCGCCCGCGATCCTTACGCGCCGCCGCAAGACATCGACGCCGTGCGGCAGGAGATGACCGATGCCCGGGCCGATCATCATCTCACCGTCTACAGCGAAGGCTGGCACGGCTTTTCGGACGAGGAGGCGCACAGCATGAGCCATGTGCCCGGCGTCCGCTACGACCCGTTGCTCGATAGACTGTCATGGGCACAGACAACCGCCTTTCTCGAAGCGCTGCTGAAATAATATAGTGAGGAGACAGAGGATGCTGGGGAATATGGAACGGAGCGTCGAACGCGATCTTGCAGTGCCGGTCACATTGGCCGAGGCGCTGGACCCTTCGTGGTTGCAGGCAGCGCTTGCGCCGATTTCCGGCAATGCGCCGGTGATCTGGGTCGGCGATATCGACAATTTCGAAACGGTGGCTGCCAAGGTGCGCTTCGGCGTTCGCTTCGCCAACGATCCCGGCACCGTTCATCGTTTCTGCCTGAAAGCGATGTTGGGTTCCGACAACGCACAAATGGGCGGGGCGACGGCTGTGCGCGAAGCGGAATTCTACGCCCGCATCGCACCGCAGGTCTCGCTGCGGGTGCCGCGTACCCTCGCGGTGATCAACCGGGAAGGCAGCAGCGCGCTGCTTATCATGGAAGATCTGATCGATGCGGGTGCCCGCTTCTGCTCGGCGCTCGATCCTTTCACGCCCGCACTGACGGAACAGAGCCTCGACCAGATTGCGCGCCTGCATGCAGGTTCTGCGCTGCTGGCCGGTAACGACTGGATTCCGCTGCGCCTGGCCTATCTGGCGACCAGTCCGCATTTCGCAGCACCGGAGTTGCAGGCACTGATGGACGGCCCACGCTGCGCCCGGCTGAATGACCGCACCAGTAACGCCGCGTTGCTGCTGGACGGCATGAAGCAACTCGAACGCCGCTTTGCCGGTTCGCCGATGACCATCCTGCACGGCGATTGCCATGCGGGCAATTTCTACCTGACGGATGAAGGTCCGGGCCTAACCGACTGGCAATTGATCCAGCGCGGCAACTGGGCGCAGGACGTCGCCTATCATATCGCTGCCGTTCTTCCCGAAGAGATTGCGGCACGCGAGGAACGCGGCCTGTTGTCCCACTATCTCGATTG
The DNA here is from genome assembly GCF_000876675.2 of Novosphingobium sp. P6W. GTDB lineage: Bacteria > Pseudomonadota > Alphaproteobacteria > Sphingomonadales > Sphingomonadaceae > Novosphingobium. The sequence goes on along the minus strand of NZ_CP030352.1, from coordinate 1,031,391 downwards.
CGTGCGGGCGCATGGCGGCACCGTACCCGACGCGACACAGGCCTGGGACGATTACCGGGCCGCTCAGATCTACGGCTATTATCACTGGGCCATCACAAGATGGGTCGATCCGCAGATCGTCGACATCTTCGTCCAGCGGCTTGGTGCCGGGATCGAACGGCACGACACGTACGCGCTGCTGGGTCTGTAAGACAAGACGGAGCGGCAGACTGCTGCCGCTCCGTCATCGCTTCACCCGATCTGGTACACCCGCTTGGCACGGGCATAGACGATCTCGTCGATGTCGCTGTCCGGCACGCCGGCAAAGTCGCGCACGACGACCTGGTGCGATTCAGGCCACGAAGTTTCGGAATGGGGATAGTCGGACGACCACATGATGTTGCGTCCGCCTTTCCAGTCGCGCTGCAATATGCCGATCCTGTCCTGGATGAATGATCCGAAGACGTTCTGCTCCATGAAATAGCTCGGCGGCTCGGAGATCGGGCTATCGGTCCAGAAGCGCTGCCGTTCCCAGGTGCGGTCCATGTATTCGGCCGCCCAGGCGAACCAGCCGACGCCGCTTTCCACGGTCACGAAGCGCAACTTGGGGAAGCGCTGGAAGACGCCGCCGAAGATCAGCATTGCGATCGGCTCAGCCATCGACAGCTTGCTCATCAGCATGTCCGGAAGGAAATGGGCTTTCTCGCCAAATCGGGGGACCCGCGCGCCGAGGTGCACAGTCACGGTAAGGTCCAGTTCGCATACTTCGGCCCAGAAACGTTCGAACTCGGGATCGCGATAGGATCGCTCGCCGGTGGGGTTTCCGGTCAGCGCGGCCCCCTGCCCCGCGGAGATCGCTTTCACGGTCGACGATGTGCTGATGCCATCGGCGGATTGCGGAAATGCCGGAATGTTGACCGTGCGGAAGCCCAGCTTCGCGGCCTGCCGCATCAGGCCGATCGTCTCGTCGACGTCGCGCATCGGCAGGTAGGCCACGCCCTGAAGGCGCTTGCGATCAGCCCCGCAAAAATCCCAAAGCCAGCGATTATAGGTCTCGAAACTGGCAATATACAGTTCACTGTTTTTGGTTCCGAGCGGCCCGCCGCCGAACACGACCGCAGCTTCGATCCCGTCCTGGTCCATATCCGCCAGTCGCTGCTCGGGGAGCCAGGCCGCTCGCATTTCCGAGCGCTTGACGTTCATCTTGAAGTCCTTGCCCGCCTTTCCGGCCGTATTGTTCAACTGTTTGACGGGGCGTCGATTGCCTTCGAACACAATCCAGTCGTGCTCCTCGCCTTCTTCGACATAAGGCGCCTGGTCGCGCAGATGAGCCGGCAGATAATCCTTCCACATCTCATGAGGCGGATCGAGGTGCGCGTCGGCATCGATCAGCCGCCGTCCGGTGTTTCCGGGCACTGCCTGACCGTCAGCCGATTCCGGCTGGACGGGGGGGCTCTGGGTCAATTCGTTCAAGGCCATGTCATTCCTCTCCAATTTATGTGCTGTCAGCGTAGTTCGCTATTTCGACACTATATTCTAAAATAAGAATAGTCCGCAAGGACGGCTGGCTTGTCAAGCTATGTCGATCAGAGAAGACAGGTTCTTCGCCCCTGTTACGGCGGCCGCATCACCCGCGCTTGAGCAGCAGCGCTCCGTAGCCATAGCCGCCATTGGCGACGAGACAGGTGCGGGCGTCCTTCACCTGCCGCGCCGCGCCCTTGCCCCAAAGCTGGAGGCAGGCCTCGTACGTATGGCCGTAGCCGTGAAAACGGCCCGCAGACAGTTGGCCGCCGCTGGTATTGAGCGGCAGCTCTCCATCCAGTCCGATCCGCCCGCCCCCCTCCACGAACGCCGCCGCCTCGCCGCGACCGCACAGACCAAGGCTTTCCATCCACAGCAGGGTCAGGATCGAAAAGCCGTCATAGATTTGCGCGACATCGACATCGCGCGGCTTGAGATCGGTACGCGACCACAACATCCGGGCCGCTGCTTCCGCCGGCAACTGCGTGAAATCGCCGACATGCCGGCCGATACCCAGACCGCCCAGACCCATGCCCATGGCCTCGATCTCGATCGGCGATCGAGCCATTTCCATCGCGATGTCGCGCCGCGACAACAGGATCGCAGTCGATCCGTCAATGTGAGTATCGCAATCGTAGAGACGCAGCGGGGAAGAAATGACGCGGGATGCGAGATAGTCCTCGATGCTAATCGGCGTCCGATAGATCGCATTGGGATTGAGGCTCGCCATATGGCGGCTGTTGACCGCAATCGCCCCGAGCTGCGTCGCGGTCGCGCCATATTTGGCGAAGTAGGCCGTTGCATAGAGCGCGTAGATATTGGCGGGAGACACCGCGTTGAACGGCGCCGACCACATGTTGGCGCGTGTAGCGCGGGCCGGCAGCCCGCCCCCGCCACGCGGCGCAGCCCGCGCTGTCGCTTCGGCCACGGTCCGGAACACCAGCACATGACGGCAAAGCCCCGACGCGATGGCCTGGATCGCGCTGAAGATCGCGCTCATATGCCCGTGGCCTTCGGTCGAAGCGCCGATCCAGACCGGCTTCATGCCCGACGCGATCATGACCTCGGTCGCACCTACGGGAGAGAAGCCACCGGCATCGCCGGCTGGCCCGGGAAAAGTGGTCAGGCCGTCGATCTCGGCCAAGGTCAGGCCGGCATCGGCGATCGCGCTGTCACAGGCATCGAGCGTCAGTTGCAACGCACTGCGCAGCGAAGGACGCCCGACCGTCGACTGCCCCGCACCGGTGATGCAGACATGCTTTTCGGGATGAACCATTCAACCGAGCCCGCGTAGCCGGAACATGGGTAGCCACACATCGTCATGGCGTTCGAACTGCACCTCGACAGGCAAGCCGATGCTCACCGCTTCCGGGGCGCAGTCCACGATGTTCGTCATGACGTATAGTTCGGCCTGCTCTGCAAGTTCCACCGCCGCGAAGACGTAGGGGACTGCCATACCCCGGCGCCAGGGCTGATGATTGACCGTGAACGTAGCCACCCTCCCCCGCCCAGCGACCGGCTCGGGCGCCAGCGCGTCGCCGCCGCAGAAGGGGCAGCGCGGTAGGGGCGGATGATTGTAGCTCCCGCATGCACAGCGCTGGATAAGCAGAATGCCCTTTTCCCCGGCCGTCCAGAAAAAACCCGAATCCCTTTCGACTGCGGGCAACTGGCGCGGCGCCAAGCCGGGTTGGACAACAGCGGTCATCTCAGCGCAGCAGCACGGGAATGGCCGACATTCCGCGTTGCTCCAACCCGCCTGTAAGGAACGGGGCGGGCTGGTCGGGATCGAGCCGGATGTCGGGGAAAGCATCCAGCAGTGCGTTGATGCCAACGTTGATCTCGCTGCGCGCGACATTCATGCCCAGGCATTGATGCTGGCCAATACCAAAACCAAGATGCGGTTTGAGCGGACGGTGCAGGTCATACTCGTCGGCATTTTCCCAACGCGTGGAATCGCGATTGGCTGAACCGGTGCACAGTTCGACGACCGACCCCGCCGGGATGGCGATGCCGCCCAACTCCGAATCTTCAGTCACCAACCGGCTGAACACCGGCGCGGTCACGTTCCATCGAACCGATTCCTCGATCGCCGCATCCACAAGCGACCGGTCTGCCCTTACCGCGTCCAGTTGATCGCGCCGGGTAAGCAACGCCCACAGTGTAATTCCGAACTGCCGCCAGGACGTACCGCCACCCGCAACCATCACCAGACGGCTGTTGATCGCGATCTCGCGATCGTTGAGTGGCCGTTCCGAGCCGTCCGGCAATTGCACGGTCGCCTCGATCAGCTTCGAGACCACATCGTCACCCGGATTCGCACGGCGGCTCGCGATCAGTTCGGCCAACATCCGCCACACCGTCTCCGATGCCTCGGCGCGAACTTCCGGCAGGATATGGCTGACCTCGCTGCTGCGGATCAGCGCGTTGCGGAATACCAGGGCATCATCGCCCTCCATGCCGATCGCGCGGGTGACGGTATGGACAGGCACGCGCGCGCAATATTCCAGGTTCAGCTCGGCGCGATCCTGCGTCCGCATCCGCGCTATCAGCATCTCGACGATCTCGTTGATCCAGCGTTGCCGCCACCAGGTCAGGGTGCGCGGCTTGATGAACATGGGTTGCAGGGTCTTGCGGTAGGCCAGATGCTGCAGGCCATCCATCTCCAGGATGCCCATGGTCTGTTCATCGCCCGGGTTCGGATGGTGGACGATGCTCGAGGAAAAACGACCGTTTTCGCGAAAGGCCTTCTCGCATGCCGCAAAGCTCAGCACGGTATACGTTTGACGGGCGACGCCCAGTTTGTGCCGCTTGACCTCGGGCAGGCCGAGCAATTCTCTAAGCGACCCCTTGTGCACTTGTGCCTGCGCGCGCAGCATGGCCAGCTTGGGGTTCACGTCCTCCTCGACCAGATTGCCCATCTCGATCGCCTCGCGGCGAACGTCGTAAAGTTGCTCGTAGAGCGGGTCGTCGCGGGTCAGAACATCAGCCATTGCAGTCCTCTTGCGTGTCTTAGCCTTTCAGGCGGTAACGTCGGGATCAGGGGCAGTGCCGCGATCTTCCCGCCGGCCGCCTGGGCACGGGCCGGCGGCGTAACGGCAATTTGACGGCGCAGGCATGCCAATCTCCCAGACGCCCCTATATGAGCGCTTGATCGCATAATTCGTTATTTCGACATATAAATCCATATTGAGAACCATATGTCAAGTCGGCGGTGTTGGATCAGCAGAGCAGTCGCTCGCGGATCATCTCCACAGATGCTCGATCGACTTCCAGTACATCTTCCAGATACTGCTCGAACGCCTGCGCATCCGGCGCGACCAGATCCAGCGCCGTCGCCATGTAAAGGGGATCGGCTGCCAGAATGGCGCGAATGACTTCGGTCGACTGGTTTGCCAGCAGGCTGCCCTCGGTCGCGGGCCGGGATATCATGCGCTCCAGACCGCCGACGCGGTCGGTGAGCGCGAAATCGGCCAATACCGTTTCGCGGGGCACGCCAAGCGCTGTAAGAATAAGCGCTGCGGCAGTACCGGCGCGATCCTTGCCTGCCGAACAATTGAAGATCAGCGGCACTTCGCCATCGCGCAGGCGCCGGAACAGTTCGCGATAGGCGGGCGCCTGCTCGAACGGCAGACGTCGATACCCCTCCATCATAGCGGCCTGCGCTGCCTCGGCGTCCGGCAGGCGCGATTCCATCAGGCGTCTCAGCTCTCCAAAGCTGGTTTCATAATCACGCGACCAATAGGACAGGCCCATCGCCGCATGCCAATCCACGGGCTCCGCAAGCCGTTCGCGCGACGTGCGCAAATCGCAAAGTCCCACGACACCCAGCCCGCGCAATGTGGCAACGCCCGCCGACGTCACCCCCGCAAGGCTCCCCGAACGAAAGAGCAGGCCGCGCCGCACCTCGCGCCCATCCCTTGCGCGGTAGCCGCCCAGATCACGAAAATTGCGGCCGCCTTCAAGCGGCACGACCTGCGCACAGGCGCCTGTGGAGTCCATCGACATCACCGGGTCACTCCGCAGCGACCCGGACGACGAGTTTGCCCACGTTTGCGTTGCCGCTGAATATGCCGGCAAAGGCAGCGGGCGCTTCGTCGAGGCCTTCCACCACGGTTTCGGCCAGCCTGATCTTTCCCTGGCCATGCCACCGTGCAAGATTATCCAGCGCATCGGGCCCGGCGACCAGCGCTCCGCCGAACCCGCGCACCTCAAGCCCCTTGGACATGATGGTGCGCATGAAGCCGGGCAGCCGGTCCGGCCCAGGCCCTTCAAGCCCCATGCCGTAATAGGCGATGAAACCACAGACCGGCATCCGGGCCTGATATTTGAGCAAAGGCAGCACGGCTTGCGTCACCGCGCCGCCGACGTTCTCGACATAGACATCGATCCCGCCGGGACAGGCCGCTGCGAGTTGGTCGGCGTAATCACTGGCACGGTAATCGACACAGACATCGAAACCGAACGCCTCGACCGCGCGACATTTCTTCGGCCCCCCGGCGATGCCGACTACTCGGGCGCCCAGAATTTTGCCGATCTGCCCCGCGATCGTGCCGACCGCACCGGCCGCAGCGGAGATCACGACCGTCTCCCCGGTCGTAACCCGGCCAACCTCGATCATGCAGGCATGGGCCGTCTGCCCCGGCATACCCAGGAGTCCCAACGCGGCGGAGGGCGGCGCTGCCCCCGCATCGATCTTGCGCAGCGGAACGACGGCAGGATCGACCGCTGCAAACTCTCTCCACCCCGTTCGCCCCTCGACCCAATCCCCGACTGAAAAAGCCGCGACATTGGACGCCTCGATGCGTGACACGGCGCCGCCATACAGAACTTCACCCGGCCGCACTTGCGCCCGGCCCGTCAACCGCCGCTCGTCCAGCGAAAAGCGGATCAGCGGGTCCAGTGAAAGCCAATAGGTCTTGAGCAGCACCTCGCCGGTCGCCGGTTCGGGCATCTCGGCGGTCTCCACCGCAAAGTCCCCAGCGCTGGGCGCTCCCCTCGGATAATTGCGTAACACGACCTGTTTCATCGACTGTTCCTCATGCGTTCAATCCGCCATTCACGCTGATGATCTGACCAGTGAGCCTGCGTGCGCCATCGCCGCACAGGAACAGGACCACGGGCGCGATATCCGCAGGCGTCGGCAGGCCCAGCCCTGCGCGTGCACGCGCCCGGGCCACCCGGTCCGGATTTCGTGCCTCGGTTCTTTTCAGGCTGGCGCTACCCTCGACGAAGCTCGGCGCGATGCAGTGCACTCGGATGCCATCCTGCGCGGTTTCCATCGCAAGGTTGCGGACAAACCCCATAATCCCCGCCCGCGACGCCCCGACCGCCGCCTGCCCGGTCGCCGCGAAGCGCCCGGCATCGGAAGCGAAGGCGATCAGGGTCCCGCCGCGCCTTGCCAGCAACGGCAAGGCAGCATGTGCCAGCCGCTGGATATGCGCGACCGAACCGTTCAGCAGACCGGGATAGCCCGCAGGATCAGTATCCGCAAAGCGCCCGACCACGCCCGGCGGGCCACCCGTCACGCAATCGACAACCGCATCGATCCGGCCGAAGCAGGCAACGGCGCGCTCCACGATCGACGGCACGGCGCCCTCGACGAATGCATCCTCGGCATAGGCGGCGACGTCCGTTTCCGGCCGCGCGAAACCCTTCATCGCGGTATCCACGCTTTCGCGCGTGCGGCCGTGAAGAACTAAGCGCCACCCGGCCTCCAGGGTCTGGGCCGCGACTTCGCGCCCGATTGAGCCGGTTCCACCCGTTATCAGCATCACCGGGCGATCATCGGATGTCATCGGCGAAGCGGAACGCCCGCCGACAGGCCGCCATCGACCGGCAGGTTCACGCCGGTTATGTTTGAGGCAAGATCGGAGACCAGGAACAGCGCGGCGCTGGCGCAGTCCATCGGATCGATCGCGCGGCCAAGCGGATGTGCAGACCCCATGCTCTGCCGCACGCGATCCGCTTGCGGGCCGGTCGCATCCATGCCCCCGTAGCGGGTCGGCATACCCGCCGGACACACGGAATTGACCCTGATGCCCTGCGCCGCGACCTCTATCGCAAGCGTGCGGGTAAGCCCGACGACAGCGCCTTTGGTCGCGCCATAGGCCACTCCTCCGTAGCCGATCAGCCCGGCGATCGATGCGGTGTTGACGATCGCCCCGCCGCCGCCCTGCTGTGCGAATACCGCGATGGCCGCCTTGCATCCATAAAGCACGCCATCGACGTTCACCGCCTGTATCGCCGTGATCTCCGCGGCCGTCGTCTCGACCAGCGACTTCGGCCCCTTGCCCGGCGATCCCGTGACGGTGATACCGGCGTTGTTGTAGAGAATGTCCAGCCGTCCGTAGGTGGCTACCGCAAGAGCGATCAGCCGCTCGACATCCGCCTCGTCCGCGACATTGCAATGCGCGGCGCACGCCTCGCCGCCTTCGGCCTGGACCAGCGCAACTGTCTCATCCGCGCGGGCAGCGTCGATGTCGGCCACCACGACGCGCGCGCCATGGCGGGTAAAGAGCAACGCTGCGGCCTGTCCCACGCCCGATCCCGCGCCTGTGATCACGGCAACTTTGCCTTCGACCAATCCCTTCATGTCATGCCCCCATATTGATGCAGGTGAGTTGCTGGTAGAGGCGGATGCCCTCGATGCCGCGCTCGCGCCCGACGCCGCTCATCCGCTGACCACCGGCCGAAACGTAGCTGCTCATCATCGCGCCATTGACATTGACCGTACCGCTCTTGATCCGCAGCCCGACCTCCAGGGCCTTGCGCCGGTCCGCCCCGAAGACGTAACCGGAGAGGCCGTAGCGGGAGTCGTTCGCCATCTGCACCGCGTGATCGAGATCGCGGTACCCTATGATGCAAAGCACCGGACCGAAGATTTCCTCCTGCGCCGCAGGGTTGGAATTGTCGGGCAGATCAAGCACGGTGGGTTCGAAGAAAAAGCCTTCGCCGGGAGCTGCCGGGCGCCGGCCGCCCGTGACGACGACGCCGCCTCTTTCCACTGCAAGCGCCACGAAATGTTCGCAGCGCGCGCGTTGAGCGGCCGAGATCACCGGCCCAAGCTGGGTGGACGGATCATCGGCGCCGCCGATCCGGATGGCGGCGAATGCGGTCCGGATCTTCTCCAGGATCGCAGGCTTGTCTGCCTCGGGCACGAAGATCCGGGTGCCCAGTGCGCAACCCTGCCCGGCGTGTGCCGTGCAGGCACCGACCATGACCGGCACCACCTTATCGATCGCATCGGGCAGGAAAATCTGTGCTGATTTGCCTCCCAGTTCGAGTTGCAGCCGCTTCATCGTTGCCGCCGCCTGCTGCATCACCTGCACGCCCACGGAGGTCGACCCGGTGAACGCCACCATATCGACGTCCGCATGGGTCGTGAGCAATTGGCCGCCTTCAGTCCCCCTTTCCAAAACCAGATTGAGAACGCCTGGCGGCAACCCGGCCTCTTCGGCCGCTTCGCCAAAGACCGCTGCAGACAAGGGGGTGAGCGGGCTTGGCCGCAAGACCACCGTATTGCCGGTAATCAGGGCGGGGATCACTTTCCAAAGTGCCGTCAGGAAAGGGAAATTATAGGCAGCAATCGCCGCGACCACGCCGACCGGCGTGTAATGGCGCAGGCTCTGATAAGGCTGGTTCATCAGATTCACCCGCTCGCCGATCGGCAATGGGTTGTCTTCGTAATCGGGCAGCGACTGGGCCAGATCAATGATCTGATGCGCCTGCGCCAGCGGCGTCTGGACCTGGCTTCGCATCGACGATGTGAAACGCGGGCAGCCTGTTTCCAATGCGATCAGGTCGATGATCTTGTCCGCCCGCGTCTCCAACGCTGCGACATAGCGTCGCACAATCTCCGCACGCGTTCCAAACGGGAGATCGGCCCAGGTGGCCGCGTCGAACGCATGGCGGGCAGCGCGGATCGCGTCGCTAATCTGTTCCAGGGACATTCCGGTCACAGACGTGACCACTGCGCCGGTCGACGGATTCTCGACCGTAAACGGCGCGCCAAGCCCAGTCACCCATCGGCCCTCGATAAAGCCTCCGCCCATGCCTCGTCCCTATTCGTTATTTCGAATAACTATTCGATCATACGATTAGGGCGAATTTGCCGGCTTCGTCAATAGCGATGCGTTGATCGGGAATGGCTAAGGGCGGCGAGGCCGTGGAATCAGGGTTGGCGGCCTGCCAGGAAATCGGTGAGGCGATGGCCTGCTTCACTCAACCGCTTGCCCATCTGCATGATCTGCGCCGCCGTGTAGGTACCGCCCAGACCGCTGAGGACGAGCACGAAGGCAACGTTCTTCTGCGCATCGAACACAGGGGCGGCAAGCGACGCCAGCGGATAGGTTTGCCCCTCATCCAGCGAAGTGGCGACACTGATGCCAGCCACCGCGTCAGGCTCGTTGAACAGCCAGCCGATCGAGCCGCGCTGATCGTCGGATGTCCTCAGGATGATCTGAAATCCCAGTTCGCGTGTCAGGCGGATACCGGCGTGCAACTCCTCGCGAAATTCTTTCGAAACGCCCGGCATGGTCTCGTCGATGAACGCATCCGCATCCGCTTCCGGCGACCAGCTCACCCAGTTGGTGCCGGCTGGGGGCTTGAGCGGCAGGCGTGTTCCGCGCGGTACCGACCACCCCAGATTGGACCGTGAGGCCGCGCGTTCGCGGACGATGATTTCATTGCCCTCGCGAAATACAGCCGTGCACACGGCATCATACTCATCCGCCAGGACCCGCATCTCCGGCAAGCTGATGCGGACGGGGGAGAGATGCTTGTCGGCAACCTGGCCCAGATGGATCAGTGCGGAGCCAAGAACATAGCTCTTGTCGTTGGTGCGGTAGAGATAATTGGCCTCAACAAGACCTGCGAGCAAGGCATGACAAGTTGCCCGGCTTAGCTTCAAAGCCCGAACTATGTCCGTCAGCGTGAAGGATTCATCCGGATGTTCGGCCATGAAATTGAGAATGGCGACGACGCGCGCCACGCCGGGAGAAGAACGGGTCATATCATCAGTTCACTATTTCGAATTGATGGGATTTACGGGCGACCGCGCCGCGGGGTCAAGGCCCATTCCCGCGTGATTTCGACAGCAATGACTTAATGGCGAGACGCCTATCTCGTTAGAGAATTTATTTTCGCTATTGTGACACATAATTCTCGATGTTATCCAGCTGCCCACACTGTCCGGCACCAGAATCAAAAATCGCATGGACATTTGTAGGGAGAGCGCCGTGGCCAGATATCTCATGCTTGCTCTGAACGGACCGACGTTGGGCGAAGGCGACGAGGCCAGTTGCAATCGCTGGTACGAAGATGTGCACATGCCGGACTTCCGGAAAATCGACGCGATCAAAAGCGCGCGGCGCTATCAGGTCGTACGCGGCAACCTGCCCGGGATGGAAGCCTGGCCCTACGTCACCGCCTACGAGATCGAAACCGACGATCTTGCCGCTGTTTCCAAACGTCTCTCCACTGAAATTGGCCCGTTGCATCCGACAATGGATCGCGAACGCTCGGCACACCTGTGGGCCCTCCAGATCAGCGGCGACGACTGAAAACGCGCGCGGAACAGGTCGATCAAGACCAGCCGCCACTCATCGCATTCGAACCGAGCCTGAAGGCCGGCGGCCCATCGAAGGCCAGAAAATAGATACGGGAGAGGTTATGACCAAGCTACTGGCGTCCACGCTGTGGGCATCTGCATCGATCATCGCGCTGACAACGGGCACGCCTTCCGCCGCGCAGACCAACGGCGACCCGACCGACATCATCGTGACGGCGAGGCGGGTCGAGGAACGACTGCAGGATGTGCCGATTTCCATCACCGTGTTCAATCAGGGGCAACTGGACAACCGCAACATCAACAGCGGCAATGACCTGGCGACCTACACTCCATCACTCAGCGCCAACAGCCGATTTGGTACCGACAACGCCAGCTTTGCTATCCGCGGCTTTTCGCAGGAGTCGCGCACGACTGCCTCGGTCGGCATCTATTTCGCCGATGTCGTCGCGCCGCGCGGTGGAACTGCGTCCATTGGCAGCGGCGATGGTGCAGGCCCCGGTTCCTTCTTCGATCTCCAGAATGTGCAGATATTGAAAGGCCCGCAAGGCACCTTGTTCGGCCGTAACACCACCGGGGGCGCGGTGCTGCTGGTTCCCCAGCGACCCACGCCGGAAGTCGAAGGATATCTGGAAGGGTCCATCGGCAATTATGACCTGCGGCGCTTGCAGGGCGTCATCAACACGCCGCTGGGCGACAGTGCACGCCTGCGGATCGGCTTCGATCGGCAGTCGCGCGACGGCTATCTGAAGAACATCTCCGGTATCGGACCGAAGGATTACGCCGACCTCAATTACTGGGCGCTTCGTGCAAGCCTGGTTGTCGATCTGACGCCCAACCTCGAGAACTACACCATCGTTTCCTATCTTCATTCCAGCACCAACGGGCAGCTCCCTCAGGTGACGGCATGCAACAACGCCATTTTCCCACAAGGCCAGCCCATCTGCGATCAAATCGGACGCCGGGAAGGGAGCAGCAAATTCGCGGTGCAGTCTGCGGTCGCAGACCCGCTCAGCCTCGTGCGCCAGTGGCAGATCATCAATACCACCACGTGGCAGGCGACCGACGAGATCACGGTCAAGAACATCGCCAGCTACTCGCAATTCTATAACCGTTTCCGGACGGACTTCTTCGGCGTGGATGCGATCGTGCCCGCCTCGCAGACCAACCCGCGCACAGGCGCTGTAGTCCCCGGCGGCGCGCTGACCGGGATGCACGCCTCGTTCAACACTTCCTTCGCGCCGCCGAACGGATCCTTGGCTAATCAGGAAAACTTCACCGAAGAACTGCAGTTTCAAGGGCGCGGCTTTGGCGGCAGGCTGAACTGGCAGGCTGGCGGCTATATGGAAATCAGCAATCCGCTGGGAGACAACACCGTCTATGCCGCCACCCGGCTGATCTGCGGAGACAGGTTCGCTTTTCAGTGTGCGAACTTCCCCGGCACGACGGGTTCGCTCACGATCCAGCGCTTTCGCGCCTCCTTCCACAATTACGCCCTCTACGGACAGGCATCGTACAGTCTTACAGACCATCTGAAGCTGACCGGAGGGCTACGATACACCTGGGATGTTTCGCGGGCGCGGGCGCTCAACGCCCAATTCCTGTTCCCCGCCGGCTCGGCGCCTGTCGGCCGCTGCGCCAATCCCACCTTGCGGCCGGCCGGCAATCCGCCGATCACCAACCTCGATCAGTGCCTCGACAGACCCGTCCAGAAAAGCGATGCGCCCACATGGTTGCTGGGTGTGGATTACACCCCCATCGACAATCTGCTCATCTACGCCAAATATTCGCGCGGCTATCGGCAGGGCAGCGTCAACCCGCTCGCGGCGGGCGGCTTCACCACGTACGATCCGGAAAAAGTGGAAGCCTATGAAATCGGCATGAAGGCAAGTTGGCACGGTGCGGTTCCAGGCAACTTCAACGTGGCGGGATTTTACAACGATCTCTCGAACCAGCAGATCGCTCTTGGCCTGACGTCGTCACCGGCACGCGGTTCGGCGCCGCCGAACAACGCCATCGTCAATATCGGCCAGTCCCGGCTGAAGGGCGTGGAAGTGGAAACCAGTCTTGGCCCGGTCGCCGGTTTTCGTGTCGATGCAAGCTACGCCTATATCGACGCGAAGCTGAAAACGACTGTGACTCCCACATTCCCCATCGACAGCCCCTATGACGGGTTCATCCCGATAAACCCCGGACAACCCGCTCCCTACACCCCAAAGCACAAGCTCTCGCTGACCGGAACCTACACGCTGCCAATACCTGAAAGCATGGGCAATCTGTCAGCTTCCGCGACCTACAGCTATATCGACAAGCAGGTCATCTTCAGCACTGCCTCTGGGACGCTGCCTTCATATCAACTGCTCAATTTAAATCTCAATTGGCGCAAGGTCGGGGGCACACCCGTCGATCTGTCGCTGTTTGCAACCAATATCACCAACAAGCGCTACGCCGTCGCGGTCAATGACATGGCAAACACCAGCGGCTTTGTGTCCTATTTGTACGGTCAGCCACGTATGTACGGATTGCGTCTACGCTATTCCTTTGGATCATGAGGGAGGATCATGCGCGCCTCGATCGTGCCCCGCGGCGTGGTATAGCTGAGGCCGAAGAGCCGCGCATTGGTCCGGCCGTTTCATGAGGATGGCACCGATGAACGGGTAATGCCGGCCTCGTTAGTGAACCGCCCCGGGATTGCCGGAGGCCCGATCTCCTGAGAGAAAGGGTCTACGATGAGCAAGACTACAAACAAGTTTGCGCCTGAGGTTCGTGAGCGAGCGATCCGGATGGTTTTGGATCACGAGGGTGATCATCCTTCCCGCTGGGCGGCAGTCACATCGGTGGCCGAGAAGATCGGCTGCTCCGGCCATACTTTGCTCGAATGGGTAAAGAAGGCCGAGGTGGACAGCGGTAAGCGACGCGGCGTGCCAACGGAAACTGCCGAGAAGCTAAAAGCTTTGGAGCGCGAGGTTCGCGAACTGCGGCAGGCGAATGAGATCCTTCGCAAGGCGTCGGCATATTTTGCCCAGGCGGAGCTCGACCGCCCGTTCAAACGATGATCGATTTTATCGACGAACATCGGGATGCTTATGGGGTCGAGCCGATCTGCCGGGTCCTGCCGATCGCCCCATCAACCTATCATGAGCGTGTCGCCCAGCGCCGGGATCCGGTGCGGCAAACTGCCCGCGTCAAACGCGACAAAGCTCTCAAACCTGAAGTCCTGCGCGTCTTCGCCGAGAACTTCGGGGTGTATGGCGTACGCAAGGTTTGGCGGCAGATGAAGCGCGAAGGTTTCGAGGTGGCGCGCTGCACAGTGGAGCGGCTCATGCGCGATCTGGGCCTGCAAGGGGTGATCCGAGGCAAACCGGTGCGGACCACGATCAGCGACAAGGCGGCATCGTGCCCTCTCGACCAGGTCAATCGCCAGTTCCACGCCCCGGCGCCGAACATGCTCTGGGTTTCCGACTTTACTTATGTCGCAACTTGGGCGGGCTTCGTCTACGTCGCCTTCGTAATCGACGTCTACGCCCGCTACATCGTTGGATGGCGGGTCAGCCGGACCGCACATGCCAGCTTCGTTCTCGATGCGCTGGAGCAGGCTATCCATGAACGTCGCCCCGTTCACCGAGGCGGGCTCATTCACCATAGCGACCGCGGATCGCAATACGTATCTATTAAGTACACCGAGCGCCTCGCTGAAGCGGGCATCGAACCGTCGGTCGGCAGCGTCGGTGACAGCTACGACAACGCTTTAGCCGAGACAATCAACGGCCTCTACAAAGCTGAGGTAATCCACCGCAGAGGGCCTTGGCGGTCGTTCGAGGCCGTCGAATACGCCACGCTGGAATGGGTCGATTGGTTTAACAACCGGCGGCTCTTGGAGCCCATCGGGAACATCCCGCCGGTCGAAGCCGAGCAACGATATTACGATATGCTGGACGATATCCCAGTGGCAGCTTAATTTAGCTAAAATGGCCTCCGGCAGTCCCGGGGCGGTTCACCGCTGCTTTGGATCGCGCTATCTATCGTGACTCTAAGTTACCTGATCAGTAGCATCACTCACGATACCGCAGCGCGCCGAGGAGCAGGCTGAAAGCTGCGGAAGGCTGGCGGCGGCTCGGGTAATAGAGATAATACCCATCGAACGGGTCGCACCAGTCTTCCAGAATCCGCACAAGTGAGCCATCCTCCACGAGCGGCGCCACGCGATCCTCGACGAGGTGCGCAATGCCATGCCCCGAGAGCACCGCCTTGAGGATCAGGTCGACGTCGTTGAGAACGAGTTGGCCATCGGCCTTCACCTTAAGTTCTCGGCCGTCCTTTTCATATTCCCATTGATAGATGCTGCCGCCGGCCATGCGTAGGTTGATGCAGGCGTGATCCGTTAGGTCAGCGGGCGCAGCCGGAACGCCATGCTGTTCGAAATAGGTGGGCGATCCCACCGTCGCCATCCGCAGCCTCGGCCCGATGCGAACCGCCACCATGTCTTGATCGAGCCGCTCGCCAAGGCGCACCCCGGCATCATAGCGCTCCGCAACAATGTCGGTGAGGCCGGATTGTATGTTAAGTTCGACCTTCACATCCGGGTGCTCTCTCGTGATGATGTCGACTGCCGGCCACAGAAGCGTCCGGGCAGCATGCTCCGATGTCGATATCCGTACGGTCCCCGCCGGCCTGGTTCTGAGTTCGGTCAAAGAGACGATCTTGGCGTCAATTTCCTCGAAGGCGGGCGCGACCGTTTCCATTAGCCGCTCCCCAGCCTCGGTAAGACCGACGCTGCGAGTGGTTCGGGTGAGCAGGCGCAGATCGAGCCGCTGTTCGAGCCGCCGTATCGAGTGACTGAGCGCCGACTGCGAGACACCCAGCCTGGCGGCTGCCTTTGTGAAGCTGCGCTCCTCGGCAACCGCGATAAACATCGCAAGCCCGCCCATGTCCGTGCGTTGCATGGGATCACTTCTCCAACGGTTTCATGACGCGGTGTCATAAGGCCTAGTCACATTGTCCGTCTAATCACGATTGAAGCAGATGCCTAGATAGACTTCATGAAAAGGCGTGGCTTGCCGCCGCGCCCAGCGTGAGGATTTATCATGCAGACACGTATGCTCGGCCGCAGTGGCCTCGCAGTATCGGCGCTGGGTCTGGGGTGCATGGGCCTGAGCTTCGGCTACGGCCCGGCGACCGACCGTGCGGACGCAGTCAGGCTCATCCGTGCGGCGCATGAGCGCGGCGTCACCTTCTTCGACACCGCCAAAGCCTATGGCCCCGGCATCAACGAAGAGGTGGTCGGCGAGGCGCTCGAACCCGTGCGCGGCAAGGTCGTGATTGCGACGAAGTTCGGCTTCGTGAATGGGGTGCCGGGTCAGGGCCTGGACAGCAGGCCGGAACGCATCCGTCAGGTCGCCGACGAGGCACTGAAGCGCCTGCGGACCGATCGCATCGACCTGTTCTACCAGCACCGCGTCGATCCGAACGTGCCGATCGAAGAGGTTGCCGGCACCGTGAAAGACCTGATCCAGGCCGGCAAGGTGAAGCATTTCGGCCTGTCCGAGGCTGGTGCCGAGTCGATCCGGCTTGCGCACGCGGTACAGCCGGTCGCGGCGCTGCAGAGCGAATATTCGATGTGGTGGCGCGAACCGGAAGCGGAGATTCTTCCGGTCCTCGAAGAACTGGGCATCGGCTTCGTACCCTTCAGTCCACTCGGCAAGGGCTTCCTGACCGGCCGTTTCGATGCCGATGCGACCTTCGGTGAAGGCGACTTCCGCAGCACCGTACCCCGCTTCTCGCCCGAAGCGCTCAAGGCCAATCAGGCGCTGGTGCTGCTCGTCCGCGACCTCTCTGCCGAAAAGGGCGTGACCCCGGCGCAGATCGCGCTGGGATGGCTGCTGCCGCGCGAACCCTGGATCGCGCCGATCCCGGGCACCACCAAGCTGCACCGCCTCGAGGAAAACCTCGGCGGCGCCGACGTCGAACTCACCCCGGACGACATGACCCGCATCGAGCAGGCCCTCGCCACCGTCGATGTGCAGGGCGATCGCTACGCCGCATCGCACCAGCAGTTAGTCAACCGTTGAGCGCTTCGAAAGGACTACCGAACATGACCTTCACCATACCTACCGTGACGCTGAACAATGGCGTCGAGATGCCCAGCCTCGGCTTCGGCGTGTTCCAGGTACCCGATCCCGCAGAATGCGAGCGCAGCGTCCGCGACGCGATTGACGTAGGCTATCGCCTGCTCGACACCGCGACTTCCTACGGCAACGAGGAGGCTGTCGGCGCTGCGATCCGCAATCACGGGATCGACCGCGGCGAACTGTTCGTCACGACCAAGCTGTGGATCGAAGACGCGAGCTATGAAGGCGCCAAGGCCGCCTTCGAGCGCTCGATCAACAAGCTGCAGGTCGACTATCTCGACCTCTGGCTGATCCACCAGCCTTACGGCGACGTCTATGGCGCCTGGCGCGCGATGGAGGAAATGCACCGCGAAGGCCGGATCCGCGCGATCGGGGTCAGCAACTTCTATCCCGACCGCCTCGTGGACTTCGTGCTTCACAACGAGGTCACGCCCGCCGTCAACCAGATCGAGATCCATCCCTTTCATCAACAGGGCGATGCGCAGGAAATCCTGGAGGAATACAATGTTCAGCCCGAAGCGTGGGGCCCGTTTGCCGAGGGCAAGAACGGGTTGTTCACCAACGAAGTGCTGCAGTCGATCGGCCAGAAACACGGCAAGAGCACCGCGCAGGTGGTCCTGCGCTGGCTGAACCAGCGCGGCATCGTCGCCATTCCCAAGTCGGTCCGCAAGGAACGGATGGCGGAGAATTTCGCCATCTTCGATTTCGAACTGGACCTCGACGACGTCACGAAAATCGCGGCGCTCGACGAAAAGGCCAGCGCATTCTTCGACCACCGAGACCCGGCGATGGTGAAGTGGCTGGGCACGCGCAAGCTCTAAGGAGTAGCCCGGCAAATCCGCCGAACAGCGCCGATTTACCGGGCTACCTGCGACACCAAGGCAGATAGAAGATGCTTTCAAATAGCAGGTCGCCCGATGTGGCGGATCGGCCCGGTGCCCATTCCAACGTAATCCTGGCGATCATTCTCGTCAGCTACGTCATGATCGTGCTCGACATCTCCGTCGTGCTGACGGGCCTTCCCAAGATCCACCAGCAACTGGGGTTCTCCGAAACTAATCTCGCTTGGGTCCAGAGCGCCTATACGCTGACGTTTGGAGGATTTCTCCTGCTCGGCGCGCGTGCGGGTGACATTCTCGGTCGCCGCCGGATGTTCATCGCCGGGATCATGGTCTTCACGCTCGCTTCGCTGGCCATCGGCGCCTCCCCAACGGCGACATGGATGCTGGTCTGGCGCGGCATACAGGGCGTAGGTGCCGCGATCCTGGCTCCTTCAAGCCTTTCTTTGTTACAGACCAATTTCGCTGAAGGTCATGCCCGTACGCGGGCGGTATCCTACTATGCTGCAGCCGCCGGGGCGTCCGCGACGGTGGGCCTGGTGCTCGGCGGCGTGCTGGCGGAATGGGTCTCGTGGCGGGCCGGTTTCTACATCAACCTGCCTGTCGGCATCGGCCTGATCTGGGCGACGCGACGCTTCATCGCCGAGACACCCCGCCATACCGGCACCTTCGACATTCCCGGCGCGGTCACCTCGACGCTGGGCATGGGCGGTCTCGTCTATGGCTTCATCCGATCCGCGCACACCGGTTGGGCAGACCCGCTGACCCTGGCTACGCTGGGTACGGCCATTGTCCTGCTCGTGGCATTCGTCGCGATCGAGGCGTGGGTGCGCCAGCCCATCCTGCCCTTGCATCTGTTCGCCAACCGGGTCCGGTCCGGAGCCTACGGCGCACGCGTCCTTTATCTCGGCGCGATGGTGGGCTTCTTCTTCTTCACCACGCTCTATCTGCAGGAAGTCGTCGGCTATAGTCCGGCCTGGACGGGGCTTGCGTTCATTCCCGCCACCATCCTGCACGTTCCTTCGGCCATCGCCGTGCCGCGCCTGGTCAAGCGCTACAGCCCCAAACTCCTGCTCTTCGTGGGCATGATCGCCGGCATAGTGGGAATGGCGTGGCTGAGCCGGGTATCGGCCCATTCGGGCTACTGGGTCTCGGTCGCATTGCCAATGCTGCTGATCGGCGTCAGCCAGGGCCTGACGCTCAGCCCGCTGACATCCGCCGGCGTGGTGAGCGTGACCGACAGGGACGCTGGCGCGGCTTCGGGTGCGGTCAACGTGGCCCATCAACTCGGCAGTTCGGTCGGCCTCAGCATTCTCGTCGCCGTCGCATCGATCGGGGCCGGCAACCTGACGGGCAGCGCCCTGACCGCCCATCGCATCACCACGGCATTCGACGCAGGCACCGTGATGCTGATGCTCGCCCTTCTGGTGGTGACACTGACGATCATCCTCCCAGTCAGCCGGGTTTCCGCCAAGCCGGCGACGGCATCAGCTTGAGATAGACCGCCGCACCGACTTTCCTGCCTCGAACCGAAGGAGCCCACCATGGACAGCAATTCCGACCTTTCGCGGCGTGCCGTTCTTGCCACCCCTATCGCGTTGTCGCTCGTAGGGAGCACATCCGCATGTGCCAAGGAGCAAGCGGACGCGTCCGGTTTGGGATCGAAGACGCTCGTGGCGTTCTTCACCCGCTCGGGCAATACGCAGGTCATCGCAGGCACCATGCACCGCCTGCTGGCGGCGGAACTTTTCCAGATCCGCCCCGCCCGAGCTTATCCGGACGACTACGAGGAAACGGTCGAACAGGCCCGGCAGGAGCGCGATCGCGGCTACGAGCCGCCGTTGGAAACCCGCGTGCCCGGCTTCGCTTCCTTCGAAACGGTCTACCTTGGTTTTCCCATCTGGGGAGAGACCACCCCGCCGGTGATCCGCTCGTTCCTGAAGGCGCACGACTGGAGCGGGAAGACCCTGCAACCTTTCATCACCCACGGCGGATATGGCCCCGGCAACAGCATGGAAGTCCTCCGCAGCCACGCACAGGCCGCCAGGATCGAGGAACCCTTCGTCCTCGAGGCCGACCAGGAGCGGCGCACGCTGAACCAGGTCAAGGAGTGGCTGGGGAGGTGATGGCCGCTCGGCACCTTCGTTTCTAGCCACAGAAAAAAGGAAAATGTCATGATACTCAAGCGTGCAGGCTCGCAGCCGTCGCAGGTCGCTCCCAGCGCATACTTCACCGGCACGGTCCGCCTTGATCCGCTTAACGCGCCGCCTGCGCCAGCGCGCCATTCCTGCGCTGCCGTCACGTTCGAACCCGGCGCCCGCTCGGCCTGGCATACCCATCCGCTGGGACAGACCCTCATCGTAACCGCAGGCTGTGGGTGGACCCAGTGCGAGGGCGAGCCGATCGTCGAGATCCGCGCCGGCGACGTGATCTGGTGCCCGCCCGGCCACAAGCACTGGCACGGCGCTACACCAACGACCGCGATGACCCATATCGCGGTGCAGGAAGCGCTCGACGGCACCGCCGTGACCTGGATGGAGAAGGTGACCGACGCGGAGTATCTTGCCGGCCCGCCGCAGGACTGAAGACAACCACGGCCCGCCCGCAGTGCAGGCGGGCCGTGGTTCTTGCCGGTGGCGCCGGAAAGATCAGGCCAAGGGTGGCAACCTGTCGAGATATTTGTCCAGAGTGATCGGATAGTCGCGCACGCGCACACCCGTCGCATTGTAGACCGCATTGGCGATCGCCGGGGCTACGCCCGAAATGCCGAGTTCCCCGACGCCCTTGGCCTTCAAGGGCGACATCGTCGGATCGACTTCCTCGAGGAAGATCACTTCCTGATGCGGAATGTCCGCGTGGACGGGAACTTCGTAGCTGGCTAGGTCGTGGTTCACGAAGAAGCCGAAGCGCTTGTCGATCGCCAGTTCCTCCATCAGCGCGGCCCCGGCTCCCATCGTCATGCCGCCGATGATCTGGCTGCGCGCCGTGATGGGATTGAGGATGCGCCCCGCCGCACAGACCGCGAGCATGCGCCGAATGCGGATTTCGCCGGTATAGGCATCAACCGCGACTTCGCAGAAATGCGCGCCGAACGTCTGCTGCGAAAACCGCTTCGACAGATCGCCATACTCCATTTTGTCTTCGGCGGTGATCGTTGCCGTATCCGCTGCCTTGGCCAGCGGCATGACACGGCCATCGGACCGGACCTGTCCATCTTCGAAAACCGCATCCATGGCATTGAAGCCGAGGCTGGCGGCAACGGCCTCCCGCAGTTTCACGCAGGCCGCGTAGACACCCGCCGTGGCCGAGGCAGCGCCCGCCTGGCCGCCGCCGCCGAACGCATCGGGGAAGCGGGAATCCGCCAGTTTCACGATTACCCGGTCGAGCGGCACGCCCATCATCTCGGCGGCGGTCTGGCCGATGATCGTGTAACTGCCGGTGCCCATGTCGGTCATGTTGCTCTCGACGGTAACGACGCCCTGCGCATCGAGGCTCACGCGGGCACCCGCAGGCTGGATCGGCGCGCCGCGGATCGCGGAGGCCATGCCCATGCCGATCAGCCAGCGGCCTTCACGGCGCGATCCCGGTGTCGTGCTTCGCTTCGCCCAGCCAAACCGTTCGGCGCCGGTCCTGAGGCATTGCACAAGTTCACGCTGGGAGAACGGGATCTCCCCCGGCCCAGGTTTCGCTGCATCGCCAGTCTGCCCGCCTCCTGACGCGGAGCCGCGGTCGGCGTGTCCCGGTACGACCTGCGTGTCGTTCAGGACCCGCAGCTCGACGGGGTCCATCCCCAGTTTCTCGGCAAGCTCGTCCATCGCGACTTCGAGCGCCATCATACCGGGCGCTTCGCCCGGCGCGCGCATGGCGTTGCCTTCGGGCAAGTCCAGCAGCGCCAGCCGCGTCAGGCTCAGCCGGTTGGCCCCGGCATAGAGCAGCTGCGTCTGCGCGGCGGCGATCTCGGGTCCGCCGCCCGGCAGGTTGCCCGACCACGTCTCATGCCCGATCGCGACGATCTTCCCCTTGCTGTCCGCGCCTATCCGCAGCCGCTGGACCGTGGCGGGCCGATGACTGGTGTTGTTCGGCATGAGCGGCCGTGGCAAGGTCACCTTGACGGCTCGTCCCGTAGCCCGCGCTCCAAGCGAGGCCAGGACCGCGTCGGAAGCCACGCTGCCCTTGCCGCCGAAACCACCGCCGATGTACGTCGCGACGATGCGAACCTTGTCCCGCGCGATACCCAGCTTGTTCGCCAGGTCGCGCTGCGCCCAGCCGACGATCTGCTGCGCGGACCAGATCGTCAGGCTGTCGCCTTCCCACTTGGCGACGGTGGCATGCGGCTCCATCATCGAGTGGCTCTGGTCGGGCGTAGTGTAGGTCTGCTCGACCGTCACCGCCGCCGACGCGAAAGCGCTATCGAAATCGCCGATCCTGACGTCGGGCTGCCGCTGATGAGGCTTGGCGCCCGACCGCGCGCCCATCAGGTCATAGGCACCCTCCGTGCGTTCGTATTGCACGCGGATCAAGCCGGCCGCAGCGCGGGCCTGTTCAAAGGTCTCGGCGACCACCAGCGCCACCGCCTGATGGTAGTGCTGGACTTCAGGCCCGGCGAGCGGCCTGGCGACATAGAACCCTTCGCTGCGCAGCGGTCCCGCGTTCGCCGCCGTGACGATCGCCAAGACGCCGGAAGCCGCCTTCGCATCGGTCACGTCGAGCGACGCGATCCGACCTTTGGCAATGGCCGCGCCCAGTACGTAGCCATAGGCTGCGTCGGGCGCCACATCGTGCAACTCGTACGAGTAGCGCGCCGTGCCGGTCGTCTTGAGCGGCCCTTCGATACGGGGGTGGGGCCGACCGACGACTTTTCCCCGGTCGATCGGATTGATGCCAGCGGGCGTGTCGAACTTCATGTCGTCTCTCCCTTGCTGCGTGAATCGGCGATCACGGCCGCAAGCGTACGCTCGACCAACGTGACCTTGAAACGGTTGTCCTCAGTCGGCCGGGCGCCCGACAGCAACGCCGCCGCCGCGGCTCCCGCACCTTGGGGGAGCGCCTGATCGGCCGCAGGGCTGCGCCAGGGCTTTGGAGCGACACCGCCCACCGCAAACCGCCCGCTTCCATCGGGCTGGATGATCGCACCTACCGAAACCAGCGCGAAGGCATAGGACGCGCGGTCGCGGACCTTGTGGTAGATGTGGGTGCCGCCCACCGGCTTGGGCAGCGTCACGGCGGTGATCAGTTCGCCTTCTTCAAGTACGTTCTCGACGTGCGGGGTGGTGCCGGGCAGGCGGTGGAAGTCGGCGATCGGGATCGTGCGTTCCGAACCGTCAGGCTTCACCGTCTCTACGCTGGCATCGAGCACCCGCATGGCGATCGCCATGTCGCTGGGGTGCGTGGCGATGCACGCGTCGCTGGTGCCGATGATGCCGAGTTGCCGGCTGACCCCGCCAAGCGCCGCACAGCCGGAGCCGGGCCGGCGCTTGTTGCAAGGCAGGTTGGTGTCGTAGAAATAGGCACAGCGCGTACGCTGCAGCAGGTTGCCCGCCGTCGTCGCCTTGTTGCGCAGCTGGCCCGAGGCACCTGCGACCGTCGCCCGCGTGAGCAGGGCATAGTCGCGCCGGATGCGCTTGTCGGACGCCATCCTGCTGTTCGTCACCAGCGCACCGATGCGCAGCCCGCCCTCGGCGGTTTCCTCGATCGTGTCGAGATCGAGACCATTGACGTCGATCAGGTGCGTGGGCGCCTCGATCTCCAGCTTCATCAGGTCGAGCAGGTTGGTGCCGCCAGCTATGAACCGGGCGCCGGCCACGCTCGCGGCCTTGGCGGCGGCGTCACGGGGCGAGGTCGCGCGTTCGTAGGAAAAGGGCTTCATGCCTTGGCTCCTGCAACTTCGGCCATCGCTTCCATTATGTTGGAATACGCACCGCAGCGGCAGATGTTGCCGCTCATGCGCTCCCGCATTTCCGCATTGGAGACAGGGGCCGAGGCTTCGATATCATCGGTGACGTGGCTGGGCATGCCGGCGCGGATTTCCTCGAGCACCGCGACCGCCGAACAAATCTGGCCCGGCGTGCAGTAGCCGCATTGGTAGCCGTCGTGCTTGACGAAGGCCGCCTGCATCGGGTGGAGCTTGTCCGGCGTTCCCAGGCCCTCGATCGTGGTGACTTTGTCGCCCTTGTGCATCACCGCGAGGCTGAGGCAGCTGTTGATGCGCGTACCGTTGACGAGGACCGTGCACGCCCCGCACTGCCCGTGGTCGCAACCCTTCTTGGTGCCGGTGAGATGCAAGTGCTCGCGCAGGGCGTCGAGCAGCGTCGTGCGCGTATCGACTTCCAGCTCGCGGCGCTTGCCGTTGACTTCGAAGGCTACGCGCATGCCAATCGGCGGGCGCTGGGGCGCGGCCGTCCGGGCCGCGGCCTGTCCCACCGGGAGAGCCGTGAGCGCTGCCGACGCACCGCCAGCCACAAGCACCCCGCGCCTCGACAGTTCGAGATCGTTCCTGTTCGCCATCCGCTCGTGCTCCTGTGCCGCTATAACCGGTCCCGGGCTTGCCGCCCGGAACCGTTTCATCCTGTTAGACCTGCGCCTCATGGGTGCTTGGACCGTGTCTCTGCCTGAGGGCCCTTGCGATAATCCGCCTCTGACACCTGCTCACCCCACTCGACCGCCTCGCCGTTGAGGGTTTCGGCCACGGCGACATGGCTCATGGGACCGGTGGGAGCGGCGCCGTGCCAGTGGCGCACGCCTGACGGGCAGACGACCACGTCCCCGGTGCGCATTTCCACGATCGGCCCGCCTTCGACCTGGGTCCAACCCAAGCCGTCAGTGACGATCAGGGTCTGCCCGAGCGGATGGCTATGCCATGCCGTGCGGGCGCCTGGCGCGAACGTGACGGTGGCGCCGCTCAGGCGAGAGGGAACGCTCGCCTCGAATGGCGCCGAGACGGTAACCTTGCCGATAAACCGCGTGGCCGGCCCATCGCTGACCGGCCCACTCCCGCGCCGTGCGACGATCAATGCCTTCGAAGTTGCCGCAGCCCGCTTTTCGACGGCTTCACGCACAAGTGCGGCGCCGGACATGGCCTTGGACCACCCGGCGTAGAAGGCCAGATGTGTCATCGCCTCGCCCAGTTCGACTTGGGTCACACCATTGTCGAGGGCACGGTCGATGTGGAACGGCAACTGGCCGGTATCGCCGGCCATCGTCAAGGCCGCGATCGTCACCAGACTGCGGTCGCGAGGGGACAGATCGGGGCGGTGCCACAAGTCGGCGAACACGACCTCGTTGGTAAAGCGTGCCAGGCTGGGAGGCATCGTCGCTTTGGCCTCGTCTGCCCGCAGCTTTTCCTGGGCGGAAGCCCCCGACAGCGGAGGCATAAGCGCGGGCGCGACCGCGGTCGGGGCGATCTTGCGCTGATCGAACACCTCGCGCACGACGGTGGTCGCGGAGACCGCATTGGGCCATCCGCTGTAGAAGGCCAGATGCGTGACCAGCCCCGAAATCTCCGAAGGCCTGACGCCGTTGTCCAGCGCTCTGCCCAGATGGCCCGGCAACTGCGCGGACTTTCCCCCTGCGATCAGTGCGGAAATGGTGATGAGACTGCGGTCGCGCTTGCCCAGCCGGGGATTTTCCCAGTTATCACCGAACAGGACATCATCGGTGTAGCGTGCGAGGGCGGGAGCGACTGCCTGCATGTCCGCAGGAGCGACCGACGGACGGTCTTCCGTCACCGCTTGGCCAATCGATGGGGAGCAGATCGACAGGACGCCCATCACGCTTCGCCAGATTTTTGCCATAAACTCCATCCTGATTGCAGTGAGCAACGCAGGTAGCCTTGCCTCTCCCTAGGATAGTTCAGACTGTCCGCATCGATTAGCGCTCAAACGTGCATGAACCTATGACAGCGTTTCATGAAACTTTCTCGCGATCGCCCGTCCGGCTGAGTTTGCCTTCTCAATCCCTCCCGGCAAATTCCGGACTTGGAACAACTGTCGCCACACAACGCAATTGCGAATTAATCGCAAAGCCGATAGCTGCTCGCCCCGTCATGAGTTCCACCGCCCAAGCCCTGACTTCCCTGCTGATCAGGGAGCGTGCGTCTATCATCCGGCGCGTCGAGGGTATCGTCGGCAACCGCGCCGATGCGGAGGAGGTCACGCAGGCGTTATGGTTCCGGGTGCAGGCGGTCGGCGACGAACCGCCCATTCTGCGCAAGCGCGCGTTTCTGTTTCGTCTCGCCAGCAACCTCGCTCTCGACCTGCGGCGCAGCGTCTCTCGGCGGGACGAGGTGGCTGGCCAGATCCTCGCGATGCTGTCGGAAACGGACGATGCTCCCGGCCCGGATCGCATAACCGATTCCATCACCATCCTGTCGCGGGTGCGCGCCGCAGCCCAGGCGCTGCCCGAACCGACGCGTACCATCTTCAGGCTCAACCGCTTCGAGGGGATGAGCCAGAGGGCCATTGCCGAACAGCTGGCCATCAGTACCACCACAGTGGAGAACCACGTCCGCCGGGCCCTCGACGCATTGGCCCGCGCACGCGATGGCGAATGCTGACGCGGCAAGCCGATCGTTTCAAAAAATATTACGATGATGGTTGGGTCAGCGCCGATGACATACGTCATAGGAGCTAAGAACCGCCACTGTACCAGGGAGAGCGAAGTCGATGGAGCGTGCCGCCGCAAATGATCGAGACGATGCCGGTGCGCAGGCCCGTCGCTGGATCGCGCGGCTCGCGTCGGGGAGCATGTCGGCCGGCGATCTGGCAGGACTGAACGATTGGCTGGACGCCGCCCCGGAACATCGCCTCGCCTTCCAACGCGAGCGCCGGACCTGGCAGGACCTGGCGTCTCTGGAAGAAGCGTTCGTGCCGGCCACCCATGGCATCGACCATGCGGGAGGACCGACGCCCCGCCGCTTGAAACCCGTGGCGACAGGTCTCGCCATCGCCGCCTGCCTTGCGTTGGTGTCGGCGATGCCTGCGGTCCGGATATGGTTCCAGGCCGACTATGCCAGCCCCGGGACACAGGCCCGCCCCATCGTCCTTGCCGATGGCTCGCGCGCGGTGCTGGATGCGGACACCGCGCTTTCCGTGCAATTCGATCATGGGGAACGCTCGGTCGTGCTGCTGAAGGGCAGGGCCTGGTTCGACGTGCGCCACGGCGATGTCCGCCCGTTTCGCGTCCGTGCGGGCGCGGGCGTGATAGAGGACCTCGGCACGGCCTTTGCGGTCGAGCTGGACGGCCCGGATGTGGACGTCGGCGTTACCGAAGGGTCGGTGCGAGTCACCGGGGGAACCGGCAGGCCGGTTCGGCTGACGGCAGGGGCTCGGGGGCGATATGGGTCGGGTGCTGCTCAGCGGCTCGCCGCGATCGACCCGGCCCTGATCGCGCGCTGGCGCGAGGGCGAACTGCTGCTGCGCGCGGTTTCGGTCAAGGCCGCGATCGCCCAGGTGTCCCGCTATCGCGCGGCGCCGGTCTTCGTCTGGGGCGACTTGCCCGCAGCGGCGCCGATCAGCGGCAGTTTCCGCACCAATCACCCTGACGACGCGCTGGACACGCTGATCGACATGCGCGGCCTGCAGCAGATGCGCCTTCCCGGCGGCATCGTGATCGTGCGCGCACCCACGGAATAAATTTCGGCGCGCCCTTGGGTACGCCCCCTCCCCATTCGTCTGGAAGAGGACGATGTTGCGAATGTATCGCAAGATCGTCCCGCATTCTGCTTCTTGGGGGGTCTATGATTTCGAAGTCTCGTTCGGTGTTCGCCGCGTTCCTGCTTGCCGGCGTCGCGCCCGCCGCGCTCGTGCCCGGCGTGGCGGCTGCCCAGTCCGCAGACCAGCGCAGTTTCGACATTCCCGCGCAGTCGCTCGAAGCCGCGTTGCTCGCCTATATGCGCCAGTCCGGCGTCCAGGTCGGCTATGAACCCGGCGACGTCGCCGCGCAGACCTCCGCACCCGTTTCCGGAACGCTTTCATCCGGCGATGCGCTGTCGCGCATGCTGAACGGCACCGGCCTCATCTATCGTTCCACCGGCGGCACCGCCGTCCGCCTTCAGCGTCTTGCCAGAACCGGCGACGGCGCCACCCAGCTTGGCCCGGTGCGCGTCCAGGGACAGTCCGGTACCGTCTCCGCCAGCGCGCCGATGGAAACCGCCACCGGCCCGGTCCCAGGCTACCGCGCGACACTGAGCGCCACCGCGACCCGCACCGACACCGCCATCCGCGACGTGCCGCAATCGATCCAGGTCGTGCCCCGCACGGTGATCGAGGACCAGGCGGCAGTTCGCCTGACCGACGTGGTGCAGAACGTCTCGAGCGTTCAGTTGAACGGGACTGCCGGCAACCGGGCGGAAACCTATAACATCCGCGGTTTCGTCGCCTCGCGCTATGCGATCAACGGCTTCGCGCTGAGCAACGCCGCCGAACGCCCCGAAGCCTTCCTTGATCTGGCGAACGTCGAGCGCGTCGAGGTGCTGAAGGGGCCTGCCTCGGTGATGGTCGGCCTGACCGATCCGGGCGGTGTCATCAACATCGTCACGCGGGCACCGAGCAAGACCTTCTCGTTCAATGGCGCCTTCCAGGGTGGCAGCTTCGATTTCTACCGCGGGGAACTCTCGGTGAGCGGTCCGCTCAATGCATCGGGCACGCTCAGTGCGCGTGCCACGGGAGCGATCCAGACCGATGGGGGATTTCGCGACCAGGCGCGCGACAGTGAGCGTGTCTTCGGCGCGGGTGCGCTGCGCTGGGAGCCCGATGCGCTCACGCGCGTCGACCTGACGGTCGATTATCTGGATTCCAAGCAACCGTTTGACCGCGGCCTCTACGCCGATGCCAATGGCAACTATCCGCATGACGCAGGCAACTTCCTGGGCGAGCGCTGGTCCACCAACTCCTCGGAGAAGCTGGTGGTCGGGTTGGCGGCCCAGCGCCAGGTTGTACCATGGCTCATGCTGCGCGTCACAGGTCGCTATACCGACGCGACCTCGTTCGACAGCAATGGCGTCGACTTGCAGGGCCTAGAAGCCGATAACCGCACTTTGCGCCGCCGGGTTACCACCCGCACCGAAGCGCCCGAGGATCTCACGATGCGCTTCGAGGCGCTGGCCGACGCCTTCACCGGCGGCATTGAGCACCGGATCATGGTGGGCGCGGAACACAATCGCGGCGACTTCCGCTTTCGGTCCGCCCGCGCCAACATCGGGACGATCGATATCTACGAGCCGGTCTACGGCACCACTCCGGTCCCGGTGACCCGGGAGAATGCGAACTACGACTACGAAGCCCGCAACTGGGGATTCTACATCCAGGACCAGATCAGCCTGGGCGAACAGTGGAAGGCGCTGGTGGGCCTGCGCTACGACCGTGCCAAGAGCTACACGGACGACGTCTTCAACGATGAAGTCACGCGCACCGACGTGGACGCACTGACCTGGCGGGCGGGCCTCGTCTATCAGCCGACGACGGCCGTCTCGCTCTACGCCAGCTACACGCGCAGCTTCATCCCCCAGCAGGGCCAGACGGTCGATCTTGCCCCTCTCGATCCCGAAAAGGGCGAGCAGTTCGAAGCGGGCGTCAAGCTTGACTTGATCCCCAATGCGCTCTCACTCACCGGGGCAGTGTTCCAGATCACGAAGCAGAACGTCGCGACCGAGGACCCAGCCGATGCCGACTTCTCGATCCTGACCGGCGAGCAACGGGTGCGCGGTGTCGAATTCGACATGACCGGCGATATCCTGCCGGGCTGGAGTATCATCGCTAACGTCAGCTACCTCGATACCGAGATCGCCCGCGACAACGTCTTCGCGGTGGGCAACCGGCTGACCGGCGTGCCCGAGCTGAGTGGCCGCCTGTGGACCAGCTACAGCGTCCGCCAAGGCGCGTTGAAGGGATTGTCGGCGGCCGGGGGCATCCGCGTCGTCGACAAGCGGCAGATCGATCTCGACAACAGCTTCACGATCGCAGGCTATCACACCTTCGATGCCTCCGTCCGCTACGCACTGGACGAGCACTGGGAACTCTCGGTCAATGCCCAGAACCTGACGGACAAGTTCTATATCGAGGGCGTGCAGAGCGAGAGCAACCTCTACCCGGGCACCCCGCGCCGCATCACCGGCACGATCCGGGCGCGCTTCTGAGGGCGATCCGATGGGCCGGCACATGACAATCGAACGCGCCCTGGCCGCTCCCGCACCGCACGTGTCGGAGCAGGTGGTGGCGCTGCGCTACGGCTATCACGCCCGCCGATGGTCGCCGCTGTCGGTCCTCCTCACGCTGCTGGTCCAGCTGATCCCGATCGTGATCGCCTTGTGGGTGTGGCAGCCGGCGCTTGTCCAGATGGTGCCAGCAAAGCGCTTGGCAGTGTTCGACGTGCCGACCGAGAAGACGTCGGGGGCGCAGCCGGAACCGGCCGAACCCGACCAGTCCGTCGAAGCCCCCGCGGCCACCCAGCCGCAACCGAGCACGCCAGCGGCCGCCCCGGCGATGGCCACACCGGCGGTAACGATCCCGCTAACCGCCACATCTGCGCAACAGGCGGCCCCGCCACCTTCCCACGCACCGCTGGCGAAGCCTGTGGGCGGACCGCCGTCGGAGAAACCGGCCGACTGGCAATCGCGCGTCCTCGCACGCCTGAACGCCGTGAAGGCCTATCCCTCCTCCGCCCGCGCCCGACGCCAGCAGGGGGTCGTGCTGATCCGCTTCACGCTGGACCGCACCGGCGCCGTGCTCGCCGTCGCTCTTGCGCAGACTTCGGGCTTCGCGCTGCTCGACCGCGAGGCCCTGACTCTGCCCAGGCGCGCCTCGCCGCTGCCCCAGCCGCCGGAGGACGTAAAGGGACAGCGGATCGAACTGGTGGTCCCGGTCGAATTCCACTTCTGACAACGCCCTGATTCCAGACGTTCCCGCGCCCGAGCCGGCTGCCCGATTCCGGCCCTACGTTCATCGCCTTGAAGTGGGACTTGACCGTCGTTCGCGGGGATAATTACGAACGGCAGCTCCGGACGATAGCTGTCGTTCGGCGCATACCGACATAAGGCAAGCTGCACTATCGAAATTGAACTGATGGGCGAATGCTGAGCCAAGATCAGTCATCCCCGAACTGGCCCGTATCCGGCCGCGATGATATTGTATGCCGATCAAGACGGGGGATTAAAATGTCGGAGAAACGATTCGCTCCAGAGGAGCTGCTGAACCGCTGCCAGACATCGCGCCGCCAGGTGTTGGGGGCATTGGCCGCAACAAGCGCCATAGCCGGAATGGGTGATTCGGCTATGGCAGCGACGCCTATGGGAACGGTGACCGACGCTGCTCTGACGCCAGACCAAGCACTTAAGGAAATCCTGGATGGCAACGCACGTTTCGTCGCCGGCGCGCCAATAGCGCATACGCGCGACCTCGCCATAATCAGGGCCCGGGCCGCAGAAGGGCAATGGCCTACCGTTGGCGTACTGTCCTGCGCGGATTCGCGGGTGCCGGTCGAGATGGTATTCGATGAGCCGATCGGACGACTGTTCGTGACTCGCGTTGCCGGCAATATCACCACGCCGGAGATCATCGCCAGTCTAGAATACGGCGTGGCTGTTCTGGGCATAAAGGCGATCGTCGTCATGGGCCATTCAAGCTGCGGGGCCATCAAGGCGGCAATGGAAAATCCTGAAGTGCCAGGCCAGATCAGCGCGCTGTTTCCAGCGATCCTGCCAGCAATCTACATGACCCCAAGCCGAGATCCGATGGCGGTTACGCGGCAGAACGCCGTGATCCATGCGGCGACCCTCATCAACTCATCCACGGTCATCGAGGCGAAAGTGAATGCGGGAGAATTGAAGGTGGTTCCGGCGGTGTATGACGTAGCCACGAGCAAGGTCGAAGTGCTGCCGATCCCGCGCGCCCTGCGGCAGACCGCAGCAAAGTAGACTACCGATGCTCCGCAGATCGCCCCGTTCTCTGCAACCGCTGGGGCCGGCCGTCTCCCTGGCTTGTAAGCGGGGGCAGCCGAACCTCCGATCTGCTCACTGCCAGGCCCAGGACATCCTCGTCGTTCGCGATAGTGTCATCTCAGACCAGGGAAAATTTTAATGGTTCGGCTCAATCACCTCCTCGCCATTGCCGCCGCGTTCTTGCCCGTTGCCGTTGGTGCACAGATCGACGACGAGATCCCGCAAAGAAGTGCGCCGGAACCTGGTGACCCGGAGGCGAGACGCAAGGCGCTCAACGAGGAGCAGGTCGCCCGTGCGACGGCCGACATGGAAACCTTCCTCGAGCGGCGTAGAGCACGAGAAGCTGCTATTGCTACCATAGAAGCCCGCAAAGCTCGTGACGACGCAGCCTTTGACGAGGCAACGCGTCAGCACGAAGCGGAACTAGCGGCCTATCAAGCTGCCAGGACCGAATGGGAGCGCACGAACCCAGCGTGCAAGCGCAAAGACCCGATTGGTTGCCCGGCGCCCTGAAGAGCGTAAACAATAGGGGGAATTGATTGGAAATACGCTGGGTAGCCGCTGTCAAATCCGCTGTCGTTGGGTTAGCGATGCCCTCCCCGCAGTGGGAGCGGGGTACACGGCTGGGGGGGAAAGTGAAATATTGCAGCACTGTGGTAGCCGGGTTTGCCCTTGTTGCCGTGACCACGCCCGCTGCCGCGCAAGGCGCAAAGGCCAGTTCTCCCCCCGAGTTCGCGCGCTTGATCGAGCAGCTCAAGCCGGGCCAATGGGTCTGGGCACCGCAGGTGTCCCCCACCGGCCCCATTCTCGTCTATGTGGACCTCTCACGCCAGATCGCGCTCGTCTACCGTAATGGCGTGCGGATCGCCGCGACGACCGTATCGAGCGGCAAGGCCGGCCACGATACGCCAACCGGCGTCTTCACCGTTCTCCAGAAAGACGCCGAGCACCGGTCCAGCACGTACAACAACGCCCCCATGCCCTTTCAGCAGCGACTGACGTGGGACGGGGTGGCGCTGCATGCCGGAGGCTTGCCGGGCTATCCTGAAAGCCATGGCTGCGTTCATCTGCCCTACGAGTTTGCGCGCGAGCTGTTCGGGATCACCAGCGTCGGCATAACCGTAGTGGTCGACGGCGATGCCGCCAATCACGTGCGTACCAGCGCGAACAGCCTGCTGGCTCCCTTCGATGCAAAAGGTCAGTCGCAGGAGGCCCGGCCGCTGCGCGGCGCCGAATACCGCTGGACGCCGCAGCTTTCGCCGACGGGGCCGCTTAGCATCATAGTCTCGAAATCTGACCAGCGCATCGTCGTGCTGCGCGCCGGCATTGAGATCGGACGCGGCGCGGCGCACATCGACGACGACGATCCGGGCTCGCACGTCATCACGCTCACGGTAAAGAACGGTGAACCGCGCTGGGTCTATGTGGGCATGAATGGTCACGCGGAAGACGAGGACAAGGCCGTGGACGAGGCCGTCATCAACCGCGTGCGCATGCCCCGCCGGTTCTACGAACTGATCAAGGCGCAGCTCAAGCCCGGAGCCACGATCCTGGTGACAGATTCCCGCGTGGGAGCGGAGCCCTTGGAGCGTTTGACGATCATGGACGCGGTAGTGCCCCGGCCCTGAGATGTCTGATGCTGCCATGCTGCAGACTTGAAACGGAGCTAATTGTTCGATGCGATGTTATGCAGGTATAATCAGTAGGGAAGGCGCTCAAATGAAGGCTATCACCGTTACAGCGTCCATCATCGCGCTAAATGTCCTGGCGGGCTCGGCGCAGGCGCAGACGCCGTCCAGTCTCAACGATCTTGTCGGTGCCCGGGCCGTTGGCGCAGAAGCCCAAATGCAGTCGCGTGGCTACAGCCTCGTAAAAACGGAAAAAGGTGACGACCGCAGCTACACGTATTGGTGGAACGCCTCGAGCCGGCAGTGTGTAAGTGTCGCGACAATGGACGGCCGCTATAATTCCATCACGTCCACCCCGGCGCCCGACTGTGGTCAACAGGCAAACCGGAACAGTTCCAAAGACAACCGGGGCTATCGTCCGACCCCCGGCTATACCTATGGCAATTCCGCTTCCAATCAGCGCCAGTCCCCCAGCTACGTCGAAGATCGAGACCGCGCCGGGGATCGCTATCAAGTAGGCGGTCAGGATGTCGACCTGGGCCTCGTCTGTTTCGGTGACGGCCAGCGGCCGGGCTTTGCGACCACCTACGGATATACCTGGAATAGCCGGACCCGGCGCTACGATTACGGCAACCGCACGGAGATGACCGGGCAGCAGTTCGATGCTTCGGTCATGATTCAGCTCTGGCCCGGCGGCGGACATATCCGCCTTCCCAAAAAGCTGGTTCCACCGATCAACAGCCGAGGCAACGATGGCTGGTGGGGTCTGTACGATGTCGAAATGGGCCCCGACGTGATCC
Source organism: Novosphingobium sp. P6W (assembly GCF_000876675.2). Taxonomy (GTDB): domain Bacteria; phylum Pseudomonadota; class Alphaproteobacteria; order Sphingomonadales; family Sphingomonadaceae; genus Novosphingobium. The sequence continues at coordinate 997,001 of NZ_CP030352.1, read as the reverse complement.
GCGCGAAGTACCGGCTCAACGGGCTCAACAAGCCGGTTATCACCATCAACCGACGCAGCGGCCAGATCAGCATCAAGGGCACCGATCCTTACGCTTTTCGCGGCGGCTGCGACCTGATCGACGGCGAGGATCACCGCCGCTTTTAATCAGTGCCATGCAGGCCCGCTCTGCCGGGCCTGTATCACTTCGGGAGAATGCGCATGAACTGGAAACATGGAACCCTCGTTGCGGCCGTTGCAGCTGTCGCGGCGATACCGGCAGTGGCACAGGCACCCATCAAGAGCGAACGGGTACAATTCCTGCGCGGAGCCAGCTCGGCTACCGTGCGCGGGACCATTCGCGGGTACGAGACGGTCGATTATATCGTCGGGGCCAGAGCTGGGCAGTCGATGTCCGTCTCGCTCAAGACCACCAGCACGTCCGCTTATTTCAATGTCTTGTCGCCCCGATCGCAAGAGGCGGTCTTCAACGGCTCCATCGCCGGCAGCCGCTTCGATAGCCGCCTCCAGGATTCAGGCGACTACCGAGTTCGCGTCTACCTGATGCGCAATGCCGCAAGGCGCGGCGAGCGAGCCACTTACAGTCTGACGGTAGCCGTGAACAGCCGCCCCGGCAGCGGCGGTCCCGGCAATGGCGGCCCTGCTGTTCCGGGTCCTGTCGGCTCTGGCCCCCCTGTCTCGCCGGGCAATATGCCTGCGTTCTGCCGGGGCGAGGCATCGCGCCAGTATGGCGTTCGGCCCAACTACATCACCACCGGCCGCGTCGTCGCCGATCGCGGTGGTAGCGTGATCGATGGGTCCGCCGATCAGGGCCGCAACGGCATCAAACGCTTCCGCTGTCGCTTCGATGGACGTGGACGCTTCATCGATGTGATGGCGATAACCCGGGACGGCCTTTGAACTGACCCATTCCGTCACCTGCATGTCACGGCGCAACTGCCGCCGTGACATGCAGGTGAATAGCCTGCGTTTGCCCGCAGTCTAATCTGCGTTGGGCATCCGAGCCCCGCCGAAGGGCCAGGCAAGTAACTGCGATGTTTCTTGCCGATCCATGGGTCTTCAGAGCTTGCCGGCCAATCTTTCCTGACGGTCGATGGTGCGTGCCCATTTTACCGACTGCACCTGCCATTTGGGATCGGCCTGACGCAGCAAAGTCAGAATTCCCTGCAAGTGGCCCGCCCCATATGTCAGGTAAATTCGGCGCCGGGGCTCAGCTATAAGCGCCCTGGCTAGAACGCGATTGCGATAAACCAGGATAAGCTTGTTCAATTCGTCCTGAGATGACTGGTGCATCGCGAACGTCATATACCCGCGGCATAGGACCCCACCGATTTCGCGTTGCCCAGCGCTTCCTTTGCGCAGAAATTCGACAAGGCGCTCCAGCCCGTCGGTCTCCTCGTCGGTCTTGGTGGTTTCACGAACGCGCATCGCCGCCGCGAAGGCGGCATCAGAGCGCATCAGCCGGTCGTACTCAGCATGGAGCTGCGCGGTATCGACGTCGGCGACAACATGCGCCGCAGGATGCTCGCGCACGTCACGGCCAAGCAATCCAAAATAGTCACTTTGGAACCGCAATCCGCACACTTCACCCAGTTCGCGATAGGCGCTGCTCAGGTCGGCACCGCCGGTGATGGTGGATGCGAACCAGGCATCGTTTGCCGGGGTAGAAGGCTTGACGCCTTCGTAGTACGCCACCGAACCTCGCGAAAGCGCATCCTCCAGGTCGTAGACCACCGTCTTGAAGAAGACCTCGGTGCCCACGTGCTGCATGCCTTGGAATACGATTGTCTTGTGGCCATTCGACAAAACCGCCTGCGGTACCATGGCCGGAGAGAACTGCGTGAACGTCGCAGCATAATAGACAGGTGACGCCGCCAATGCGGTCAGAACAAACGTGCTGGCGATTGTGCCTATGATCCACCTGTGGCCAATACGCCCACCGCGCACGCGTGAAAGGAGAAATGCCAGGAGACCGGCTATGACACCCGCCACCAGAACGATGCCTACCAATACCAACGGCGATGCCTGAAGCACTATGGGCAGACCGAGCAGGAATGCGATACCTCCCAGGAACCATAAGATTGCCGTGATCCGAACCCGCCAGAGCGGGGCACCGGGTTTCAGACTTTTCGCTGGGATCATACCACCCCCTATCTGGCGGGCCGATCAACGCCTCGGGTCGTGTCCCGCGGGGTGGTGTAGGAACCGTCGATCCACGGCAGGATCAGGTTCAGGTCAGGCTGCCAGTGCTGGCAAGCTGACGATAGGGTTATGGCTCACCGAGCCGAGGGTTTCCAGTGTCATGTAGCGGCGCGATACCGCCCACTCATCGTTTTGCTCCAGCATGAGTGCTCCGACGAGACGAACGACGGCAGCGTCATTCGGGAATATGCCGATCACGTCTGCCCTTCGCTTGATCTCCTTGTTGACCCTTTCCAGTGGATTTGTGGAGGCGATCTGCGCCCAATGATCCTTGGGGAAGGCCATGTAGGCGAGCACGTCTTCGCGTGATGCGTCCATCATGTCGGCCAGCTTTGGAAACTTCTCGCGCAGGGCATCAGCAACTTGGTCCCACTGCTGGTGCGCTGCCTCGGCCGTTTCCTGCGCGAAGATGGTCTTGATCATGGCAATGACAGCGGGTCGTTGTTTCGGCGCGGCATGGGCAAACGCGTTGCGCATCCAGTGCACCCGGCAGCGCTGCTGGGTTGCGGCAAATACCTTGCTGGCCGCGGCGCGCAGCCCTTTGTGATCGTCGGAGATGACCAGCTTCACACCTCGCAGGCCGCGATCCGCCAGCGAGCGCAGGAAGGCTTTCCAGAAGGGTTCGGCTTCCGACGGGCCGGTGGCTACGCCCAGAACCTCGCGCCGGCCATCGGTGTTGACGCCCACCGCGATTATCGCCGCCGTCGAGACAATCCGTCCGCCCTCGCGCACTTTGAGGTAGGTGGCGTCGATCCATAGATAGGGCCACTCGCCTTCAATCGGTCGCGTGAGGAAAGCGTTCACCCGCTCGTCGATCTCGGCAACCAAACGGCTGACCTGGCTCTTTGAAACACCGCTGGCGCCCATCGCCTTAACCAGATCGTCGACCGAACGGGTCGAAACACCGTGGACGTAGGCTTCCTGGATCACTGCCGCCAAGGCCTTCTCGGCAGTGCGGCGTGGCTCCAGGAAGCTTGGGAAGTAACTGCCTTTGCGCAGCTTCGGGATCGCCAGATCAATCCGGCCAGCTCGCGTATCCCAACCTCGCTCGCGGTAGCCGTTGCGGTGGTTCAGCCGCTCAGGGCTGCGTGATCCGCAAGGCACGCCCGTCTTCGCCTCGATCTCGAGATCCATCATACGCTCTGCGGCGAAAGCCAGCATCTCACGCACCAAATCGCTATCAGCCCCTTGCTCAATCAGCTCGACAAGGGCCATTCTGTCCTCGGTCATCGTCTTCTTCTCCAGGTTCGAGTTCGCATCCGAACCCTACCAGAAGATCGACGGTGGCCACCCTCTCAGGGAAACCTTCCTACACCACCCCGCGGGACACGACCTCCACAATGCGTTGCCACAACGTTTTAGAAACGTGGGGAATAATCAAAGTCGTGCCAGCACCGTAACGCCCGCTTCAATAGCTGCGCGCTAACGCAGCGCCCTATGCCCTCCTGGCAACGACACCGGCTACGGTCTCGTCAGCGATGCGAGATAGCTCTTCCGCTGTTGCTCCGTCTCGCGCTTGCACCGACATCCCCTGCTGCACCGCGGAAAGGTAGGCGGCAAGCCGCTCTGCCTCTGGGCGATCGAGCCATCGGGACAAGGCGTCCGCAATGCGGTCGCGTAAAGCGCGTCGCCGATTGCCCAGTTCGCGTGCGAGTTCCCGGTGCTCGATCGCGCCTTCGACCAAGCCGGTCGAGATCATGCAACCGCGATCGTCAGTCGTAACGGCTTGGATCGCAGCATTGAGTAACCCTGAGACCGCCTGCGTTAGGGTCTCGGCGCCTTCCATGCCGTTCAATGCACCGGGCCGGCCCGCGTAGAGGTCCAGTGCTTCGCGGTAGATGCCCGCCTTGCTCCCGAACGCGGCGTAAAGGCTGGGAGGAGCGATGCCGATCGCGCTCGTTAAGTCGGCAACTGATACACCTTCATACCCATGCTGCCAGAACAGGCGCATCGCGGTCTCGATCGCCTCATCTCGATTAAAGGTGCGCGGGCCCGCGGAACGTCGCTGTCGTGGCTTATCCATAGCGATCACTAAACGCGGCTTGACTCCAAAATGCAATACGTTAGTTTGTATCGATCACTAAAGATTAGGAACGTATTCGCATGGACCGCTTGCCCTTTCCGACCGTCACCGGGTTCGGCTCCCTTCACGGCGCCCCCAGCCTTCCGTCAGGCTTTGAACAGGTATTTGAAAGCTATCAGGTTCCGACTGGCGAAATAGCGCTTCACGCGGTGATCGGGGGAGACGGCCCTCCATTGCTGCTCCTTGGCGGTTGGCCGCAGAACTGGTACATTTGGCGAGACGTGATGTTGCCTCTGGCGAAACGCTTCACTCTCATCGTACCTGATCCGCGCGGGCTCGGCATCTCGGACAAGCCCGAGAACGGCTATGACACTGGGACGCTGGGACGTGATCTCTTCGGGCTCATGACAGCACTGGGCCATGAACGGTTCGCGATGGTCGGACATGACTGCGGCATGTGGGTCGGTTATGCGATGGCGTCGGATCAGCCAGAGCGGATCGAACGGATCGCGCTCGGAGAAGCGATCATTCCCGGCGTCGCCGTTTCTCCGCCGCTGATCTCTGACGATCGGCAGTTGAGCGACTTCCTGTGGCACAACAATTTTTGTCGCGTCCGCGGGATCAACGAGCAGTTGGTGGTCGGTCGCGAGGAGATTTTCTTCGACTACCAGTTCACTAAGATCGTGGTGCCTAATCCTATACCGGCCGACATCCGCGCCTTCTACATCGACCTTATCAAGCGCGATCGTCGAACGCTGCGCGCGAGCTTCGACTATTACCGTGCGATCGACGACGACATACCTGCCAATCGCGAACGGATGAAGACCAAACTGACCATGCCCGTGCTCGGGTTCGCGGGTGAATTAGCGTGCGCTGGTGCTGTGGAGGAGCAGCTTCAGCGTGTAGCCGAAGACCTTCACTGCGTTGTGATCCCAGATTGTGGGCACTTTGTGCCAGAAGAAACACCGGACGCGTTGCTGGCGCTACTAACGCCCTTCCTTGAGCCGTATCGCACCCGGCCTCGCTGATCCTGCGGTGAGTACACCGGTGGCGCCCTCTGCGGGGCGCCGCCGGGCCCGGCTCCTCCCACTAACCAACGACCATTTTTGGCAAAGGATGCGCCGCAGTGAATCAATATACACGCGAACCTTGGCCGAGAGACCCTGATATGTCGGATAGATCGCATGAATTTCGATCGGGGTACGCTGCCACTCGGGGATCAAGCGACGAGCGTGCCGGCACCAATTCCGGACGCAGCACTATAGTTGGGCATGGGGTGAATAAGCAGCAAGTCATTCAGCTGTTTAGGTGGAGTGCGATGCTCCGATCAGGAGGATCGGCGGCAGCTGGGCGAGCAGTTCCCTGGGCTTCATGCCGGCTAGCTAAGGCTGGTTGCTCCGGCCGCCCTGTCAAAGTACACATTTAACGTCTGATCCAGTTCATCCGTATCAACGATTGCGGCCAGATAGCCGTCAGGTCGAACCAACAACCATTGGCTGGCGGCAAGCCCATAGGCCCGCGCGATATTCCCCCCGTCATCGATGATGTCGCCCTGCTCGCCGATGAGCGCGATCCGCAAACCCGCGCGCGGCGCGGGACGTTTGGCGGCATCGAACCCCAGCAGCGTCCAGCATGGTCCGGCAAACACGCTGAACAGCCGGGTGTGCTGGCCTGCCCGTCCCCGGCATGGCGCATCAGGCGCACGGTCGCCCGGCTGGAGCAGCGCTTCGCCGGACCGGAACGGGCGTGACAACGACGATGTGCGGTAGCCCAGATCGAGCTGGCGGGATTCGCGATCACGACGCATCGTGCCCTCCTTGGCTTCGCCCAGCAGGCGCGTCGCCAGCCCCAACATCCCCGCCGCGATGGGGCGCCGCTCTTCCTCATAAGTATCGAGAAGTGTGTCCGGCGCGCCAGAGATGACCGCTGCCAGCTTCCAGCCCAGATTATAGGCATCCTGGACGCTGGTGTTGAGCCCTTGCCCTCCCGTCGGCGGGTGAGTGTGGGCCGCGTCTCCCGCCAGGAAGACACGTCCGACGCGATAGCGGTCCGCCAGCCGAGCATTCATCGAATAGACCGAAGCCCAGGACACATCTTGCACCATGATGTCGCTCCGGCCGGTTCGCTGGGCGATCAATCCGGTGAGAGCGGCAGGGGAAAGATCGACATCGCCTTCGAGCGCCACTGGCCCCTGCAACTGGAACAGATCGGTACCCGCCAGCGGGCACACCATGAGTTGCGTCGCGGGGGACCCTTGCTGGAAACGGTGCCAGGCCAGCCGGTCGAGCCCGTCCAGCCGGACATCGGCGACCAGCGCGCGAACGCCCAGGGTCTCGCCGGGAAAGCCGATGTTGAGGGCATGACGGACAAAGCTGCGGCCGCCATCGGTGCCGATCAGGAAACGGGCACGGATATGATGTTCGCCTTGCGCATCCACGACGTGGGCGGTGACACCGTTCTCATCCTGCTCGAATCCGGCCAGACGCCGTCCGAAATGCGGGCGGTGCCCCAGCTCCGCCAGCCTTTCGCGCATGACGGCCTCTGTCCTGAACTGGGCGACCATCAGCGGCGCGGCATAGGGTTCCGAAGGGCTGGGCGAGACCTCCTCCCCGGTCAACAGGGACTCCTCGGTGGTGCCGTCGCTGCGGTATTGGCGCAATGGAGGATAGGGGGCGCCTGCCGCCGCCAGACGATCGACAAGCCCAAGATCTTCGAAGACTTCCATGGTGCGTGGCTGGATGCCCTTGCCGCGCGATCCGCCGAAAGGCTGCTCGCTCTGCTCGATCAGCGAGAAGGCGATGCCACGCCGGGCAAGATCGATGGCGAGCGCGAGGCCTGCAGCGCCCGCACCGCTGATCAGGATGTCGGTATCGAAAGACATTGGCATCTCCGCGAATCAATGTGTATTATGCACATATATTCAACCATGCCATGAGGCAATGATAAGCGTGAATAATGCACACAATCGCGACATTCTGCGCGGACTTCACGCCGCGCTCATCGATGTGGTGGATGAGATCAACCGCCCCCGCCGGGATGACCGGCTGATCGAAGAGGCCGGTATTCCGCTCGACCGCGCGCTGTTCCCGCTACTGGCGCGGATCGGTCGCTATGGGCCGATCGGCGTGGTCGAACTGGCGGACAGGACGGGTCGGGACCACACCACCGTCAGCCGCCAGATGACCCGGCTTGACGAACTTGGCCTGATCGAACGGAAGGCCTCAGCGCGCGACAAGCGTATCCGCGAAGCCAGCGTCAGCGGGAAGGGGCAAGCCATGATCGATGCCTTGAACGCTGCGCGCGAGCGCTTGGCCAATCGCATCCTGGCATCATGGACGGACGCGGAACTCGATCAGCTCCAACATCTGCTGCGCAGGTTCGCCGATGATCTGATGCGTTAGATCATAGTGCAGGTCGGCCGGTAATTATCCGGTTGGAGTATGACCAGGGCCGATAGCACCCGACCAATATCGGATACTCGCGGGAACCGCACTAACGTCTGCTCTCGACGGAATCGTTCGCTCTGCACTAAAGCGCGCGAATGTAGCCGTCATTTTGATGCGGGAAGTCCAAGGATAGTCGCGAAGTCGACTGATACGCGGAGGCCGAAGGCCAGGATGTTCTTCGATTGATGGACTGCAGTCGGTCTGGGCAGGTTGTCGGGATTGACGACGTATTGAATGTTGGGGTTGATCCGCACGCCTCTGGCCACGGCGATGCCGTAGTTCAGTTCGAACACGCCTTCGCCCAGACGGACTGGATCGGTGCCGCCCGCGCGCGCGCGCGCCGCCTCGAGGTAATCAACCTGCCGCGATCCCAATCGGATATAGCTGCCCACTAGGCCGAGGGTATCGTCGGGTCGTCCCTTGAACGGTCCGGTCGCAATTACCCCGGCAATCGCCTGGCCCTTGAAGGGCAGATAATCGTTGGCCGATGCGATCACGCCGCCGAACACCGTTACCGGCCGCTTGGCATCGCCCCCCAAGTGCCAGCCCACGACATCGCCCATGACGTAGCCGCCGGCCTGGCCATCGTGCATCAACGCGGCGCCAGCCGCCGCAATTCGAGGTTGGCGCTCCGTATTCAGGTACGGGTCGCCGACGTCGGAGGTATTGTGATATCCGCCGATGCGCAGATGCCACGGGTTAGCGGCTTTGGGCGGCGACTGGAAACCGATCTCGACAGCGGTCTGGTGTCCAGTCGAACCGCGTGTCGACCAGTCGAACCCGTTGGTGGCATTGAGGGTGGTGTTGGCCTCGAACACGCCGGCCTGGACGTAGAAGGTCTTCGAGGGGGACACCTTGATACGGCCGCCCCAAGTACCGTACGGGAAGAAGCCCAGCGCCCGGTCCTGAATCGGCACGACGGCCGGATTGAAACATACCGAATTGCTCTGAAACGTACAGTAGATCGCTGACTGGTTGAAATAGGTCAGCGGCGAGACGCGACCGCCGGAGATATTCACGTGCCCGTCGAACAGGTTCTGCTCGATCGCCAGAGCGGCGAGGCGCAAGTTGTGGTAGGTCTTGTAGCGGGTCTGGAAGCTGATCGCGTTGCCGGCATGGTCAGCCGAGAGCGACGACCCGCGCGACGTGTTCATAGAGACATGGACGAAGGCCCCGGGGATGCCGACCATCCGATCGAGATCGAGGTCGGCACCGAACGGCAGCGCGTAGGAGTTTCCAACCCCCGTGCCCTGGCCGCCGCTGACGCTACCGGCGAATTCATCGACGGCGAGGAAGCGAAAGTACACGCCTTTGTCCGCAAGCGACTGACCGATCTTGCTCAAAGGTCCCTTGGCGGGCGAGGACGAGGCGAATATCGACTGTACCTGCGGCTTGGGATAATTGGCAGAGTTCGATCCGGTTCGCGCGCGCCTGACCGCCGGCACAGCGGAACGGTCCTGCGGCGTCGGCGGCGGGGGGCTTTCGCCGTTGCTCGGTTCGGTCGTGGAAGGGGCAACCGGGGCCGGGACAGTGGGCTGCGCGGTCGCCTGCTCGGTCAATAGCAACACGGCAGCGGCCACGGGCCATGCGAGGTGCATGCGTGTCATTTCAGATCCTCTCCGAGAGATCGGCGTCGTTTCTCGCCGTTTCCCGATACCTATTCGTGGAGGTGCTGCCCGGGAGACACCAGACGGCAGCGGTCGCGTGTCGGGTGCAGCGGCATCCGATCGGAATGTCCGACCGGATGCCGTCATCTCACGGGGACAGTTCTTCGAGCGCCTTGCCGCTGGTTTCGGGCGCCCATTTCAGCACGACCAGGCCAGTCAGCGCCGCAACCACTGCGAAAGTCAGGAAAACCGGTGCGACCGAACCGCCACTCATGATCAGTCCGATCACCCAGGGTCCCGCGATCGAACCGGCCCGCAGCCAGGCCGAACCCAGGCCGGCGCCCAGCGAGCGCAGGCGGGTTGGATAGAGTTCACCTGAGTAGAGGTAGAGCGAATAAGTGACGGTCTGGAGTGCGGCGAAGGCGGGTGTCGCCAGGGCGAAGACCATGATCGGGTTCGATGCGCCTAACAGATACAGGGCAGTCAGAGGAACGGCGGCGAACAGCAACGCCCCGGTATACCAGCGCCGACGGCCGACCTTGTCAATGGTCAGGGCGCAGATGAAGGATGCGACTAAGGCCACGCCCGTCATTGCGAACCCGTATCCGATGGCCTGATTGATCGGCAAGTCGAAGACCGTGCGATAAAGCGTCGGCAGCCAGGTCAGCAGACCGTTGTTGATCATGTAAGCGCCGAACCACATGGCCCACAGGAGCAAGGTGCGCGGGCCATACAGCGGGCTGAACATCTCGCGGATCGAGCCGGCTGGCTTGGCCTCGACCAGCACCGCGCTGATCGGCGCCGGGTCGGGCAACGGCTGATTGTGTTGGCGCGCACTGTCCTCGAGCCGTTCGACGACTTGGTCAGCTTCGGCAAAGCGGCCGCGGGCGATAAGCCAGCGGGGGCTTTCGGACAGGAAGAAGCGCAAAGGGATGACGAGTGCGACGGGCACCATGCCGACAATGAACATCGACTGCCAACCTAGCTTGGGAACCAGTGTATAGCCGATCGCGCCGGCCGCAGTGAGGCCCACCAGGAACAGCAGCTCGTAGAGAAGGAAGAACCGCCCGCGTTTCTTCGCGCCGGATAGTTCGTTGACATAGGCGCTTGCGACCGGAACTTCGCCGCCGGTGCCGATCCCTTGGAGGAAGCGGAACAGGATCAGCGATTGCGCGCTCCAGGCGAAGATGCAGCCCGCGCTCATCACTGCGAAAATGCCGATGCAGATGGCCAGGACTGGCAGGCGCCCTATACGTTCGGCGAGCCAGCCGAAGAAGATTGCTCCGACCAGCTGGCCCAGATAACCGGACGAGATGATTGCCGCAGTGGTGGCGGGCGTAAGGCCCCACTCCCTCGCGAGGATCGGCAGCGCGTAGGCAAGTGCAATGGTCGTGTAACCATCGAAGAAGGTCGCCATGCCAACGCAGCCGCGCGCCCAGAGCACGGGGCGGGTAACGGGCAGGCGTTCGAGCCTTGCGATCAGCGACGCTCCAACCGCGCTAGCTGTGGTCGTCGACATATCGGGGCGCTTTGCGCTCGTGCGTGACGCAATAGAAGCTTTCATGTCAGTCTCTCCCATCTGCGCGCTTTGGGGCTGCTTTGAAAGCCCGCGCGTCTGTCTGGTCAAAGGAGGGCGACTTCCCTCCGGACCGCACGGGTCGTGCAGCCGAGAGCCAGTCGGATCGGATCAAGCGCCTATGACGACGACATGACCCGACCCAGCCGTTGGAAATCTTGAATCGACCGGGAGAGCTTAGATGATCCCCGCTTCCTTCATCGCCGCCTCGATCTCACGCTCGGCTTCCGGCGTAAGGTCGATCAACGGAGAGCGCACGGTGGCGTTCTTGAGGACGCCGCGCGCGCGCAGTGCGATCTTGAGCGCAACGGTGCCTTCCATGTGCGAACCCCGATGGTAGACGCTCTTGGTTACCGGCAGCAGTTGGTCGTGGAGCGCTCGGGCCTTCGAGTAGTCCTTGGCCTTGCCAGCCTGGATCAGCTGGAACAGAAGTTCGGGCGCGATGTTGCCGTAACCAACCAGGGCGCCATCCACGTCGAACATGGTGTGGAGCAGGTATTCGTCGTGGCAGGTCAGGATCTGCAACTCCGGGAATTCCTTGCGCAGCACAGGGATCTCAGTGTCCCAGCGCTTCATGTTGCGCACGCCGTTCTTGGTGGCGACGACGCCGGGCTGAGCCGCGATCTCGAGCTGGGTCTTGAGGTTGTAGGTCGCCTTGGTGACGTCCGGGTACTGGAACAGGATGCACTGTAGGCCCGACGCTTCGTAGATCGCCTTGTACCGGTCCTGCGGGGCGCCGTCCTGGTAACCGAAGCGCAGCCAGCCATGCGACGGATACACCAGAGCGCCGATTGCGCCCGCATCGGCGGCGCGCTTGGCTTCCTTGGAGGCGACTTCCGTGCCTTCACCGGTGATGCCGGCGATGACCGGAATCTTGCCGTCGAGGGCCGCTACGTAGGTTTCGATGAGCTGCACCTGTTCGTCCTGGGTCAGGAAGGTGCCCTCGCCGGCATGGCCGAGGATGACGAGACTCTTCACGCCTTCCTTCGCAGCCAGCCACTTGGCCAGTTCGGCATTCGCGTCCCAATCAACCGAGCCGTCATCGGCGAAGACGGTGACAGGTGCCGGGTTGAGACCGCGAAGGTCCATGACGGTGGTGGGGGCTGGGCGGACGCCGGGAGCGGGGTCGTAAAGGCTCACTATAAACTCTCCATCGTTTCTTGGAACGGTCCTGGGAACGTTCCCGTTATCGATTCGAGAGGGCGGTTGAGTCAAGAGGGTTTTTACTGCATTGAGCAAAGGCGCTGCACGAGACGGCAAGCGAACGCAGGAAATCGGGGTCTTGAGTATTATGCCTGGGAAGGTTGGGAAGCAGACGCGTGCCACCCTCCACAGCGTCGCAGCTGCGGCCGGAGTCTCCAAGTCTACCGTGTCTCGAATCCTCGACGAGCGTCTGCCGCAGTCCGACAACTCAACCGCGCGCCGGGTGCGAGAGGTCGCTGCGCAATTGGGTTATGTGCGCGATATTTCTGCAGCGAGCTTGCGCAGGGGCAAAACAATGGCGCTCGGCGTGATAGTGCCCCGGTTGACCGACACCGTCATGGCGATGCTCTACGAGGCCATCGCAAAGGCCTGTGCCCGGACCGGGCGCATCGCGCTTGTAGCGACTACGGATGACAACGTCGATGCTGACCTGATCGCAGCAGAATCACTCCTTCAGCGGGGCGTTGACGGCTTGATCCTGGCGACGGCGCGCGACGGGGACAATCTGCCCGACCTGCTGAAAGAGCGAGGGGTGCCCTTCGTTTTGGCGCTTCGCACCGACGGGCAGAGCCTTTCCGCGATCGGCGATGATAGGTTGGGTGGATACTTGGCGACGCGGCATCTGCTCGATCTCGGCCATCGCCGGATCGGGATCATCGCAGGCCCGTCGTTCGCGTCGAGCAGTCGCGAACGAACCGCCGGCTATCGTGATGCGCTTGTCGAGGCAGGCTTGGTGGTAAACGACAGCCTCATCATTCCTTCGAGCTTCAGCATCGATGCGGGCGCCGAGGCCGCGCAAGCCTTGATGCAGCTTCGCGACAGGCCAACGGCCATCTTTGCAGTCAACGATAACACGGCCATCGGCGCGCTTTCGGCTTTGACCAATTTGGGTCTGACCGTTCCTGAAGACCTTTCGCTGGTCGGCTACAACGATATCCCTATCGTCAGCCACCTTCCAACCCCCCTCACGACATTGCGCGTACCCTTCGATCAAATCGCCGCGGCTGCACTGGAGTTGCTGGACAGGCCACCAGTTGAGCCCCAGCTAAGGATGCGGCGCGTCGCACCCACGCTGATACCCCGACGATCGACCGCGCCGCCCGCAGCAGGACCACATTGACGTTTTGAAGGTCTATCAGAACGAGGCGCAACGCAGGTGAAGGCGGCTCCCCACGGAAGCTGAAGCTAGAGGATATAAGCCGGAATGACTGTAAAGTCCCAAAGCCGGGCCTCGCCGCCGCCCTGCACAGGCGCAAAAAAACAGCGGAAGACATCATGGAGAAGGCATAAGTTTTTAGCCGCCTCCTCCCTGTCGGCAGGATACTCAGTCGCGGCCCTTTCACCTAACTGCTTGACCGCGGCGAACCAAATGCTTCAGCTAGCCAGAAGACATTAAGAGCCGCTGCAGAGCCAACTGAGGCGCGTCACTCAGACCTCGGCAAAAGCTCGCGTCAGGTGTCAGCTACGATATCCATTCTTGCGACGGCCGCCGCCTTCTTCAAGCGGGGCTTGCGAGCAGGCTTCTTCAACTCTTCCTTCGGCTTGCGGCCAAGCCCGATCTTGTGAGCGAGGTCACGCCGCTTTTGGGCATACTCAGCCGCCACCATGGGATAATCCCGCGGGAGGCCAAACGTCTCCCGGTAGCTTTGCGGCGTGTAGCCATTCAGCGAGAGATGACGTTTTAGCATTTTATAGGGCTTGCCGTCGATCATGCTGATCAGGCGATCGGCTTTGACCGACGCCCTGGCGGAGACGGCACCCACCGGCTTTGCTGGTTGATCGTCCGCAGCAGGGGCTCCCGCTGCCTGCAGGGCCAAGAACACATTTTCAATGAGCGAACTCAGCGCTTCCGGTGCGACGGAGTTGTGGCTGACATGCGCCGCGACGATGTCTGCGGTCAAAGCGATCAGATTTTCGGTGTCGGCGGCCAATGCAGGCTCCTGATGTAAAATACCGCGCCGCCGATAGCCTCGTTGCCGGGGCCTGTCGAATCGCGATCATTCGGCCCTGGATTACCATTCGTGGAGGGACGAGACGGCCTACGTAGCCCAGATAAGCGATGAACCATGGCCAATAAGATACGCCATGCCTTGTTTTTGCACGCCGCCCTGCGACGCCGTAGCGAGACCCCTCGCACGCCCTAACCATCCGTGGATACAAGTCCGCAACCCGCCCACAGCGCGGATTTGCACTTTGGAAATGGAGGACGAACTTGCGGACGAGCGACGTCAAGCCGGACACCTCGCGACCCACGGATAACCCGCTGCACCCCACAATCGAGCACCGGCGGGGGACCGCCAGTGTGGGGCCCGCGAAGGAGGTTCTCCGGACGGGCTCAGCCTGCACCATTCCGCCACCACCGTTCAAGGCGGTGTCGGTGAGAATTCCAACTGCCGCCGCGATGCTGGGGATTGGAAAGACCAAGCTGTACGAGCTGATTTCCACCGGCGAAATCGATCTGATCAAGATAGGCAAGGTCTCACTTATTGCCGTGAACGCTTTGGAAGCTTTCGTCGAACGACAAGGGCGCACGAACGATACGTCGCGGGGCCGTCCTGCCAGCCGAGGTCGCCCTCGCAAAACCTTCACCGAAATGATCCGCTGAGCAAGCCTGCCGGTCAGAAACTTCTATGCTCGGCAAAGATGTCGAGTCGACTCGGCAAAGCCGATCATTCGCTCTCAACCGAACGATGTGATGGGCTGCAATAGTCCGCCCAGCCCTGCATAAGCACCTTGCGCTTCTTGAAGAAGTCCGTTCGTAAGTAGGCCGCCTTGGTCTTGTCCCCGACACTGTGAGCAAGGCACGCCTCCGCGACTGCTTCCGCCACATCGGTTTCCTCCGCTGCCCAGTCACGAAAACTGGACCGGAACCCATGGACGGTCACCTCATAGCCCATGCCGCGTACCAGTTGTAACAGCGCCATATCCGACAAGGGCTTTCCAGACCTGGAATTCGGGAAGACAAGGTCGTTGCCTTCAAGCTCAAGGGCACGTGCCCTGCGAAACACATCGGCGGCCTGTTTGGAAAGCGGCACGATATGTTCCACGCCCATCTTCATCCGCTCCTCCGGGATTGTCCACAGCGTCAGTTTGTCGTCGAATTCCGACCACCTCGCTAAGCGAAGCTCACCGGAGCGCACGGCGGTCAGGATGACCGCCTCGAGCGCCAGCGTGCTTGCGCACGCGGTCTTCGCATTAAGCTCGACGATGAACTGGATAACCTGGGGATGCGGCAGCGCGGCGAAGTGTCCCTTCTTTCGCGATTGTCGCGGAAGCCCCTTCGAGATCGACCGCATGGGCGCCTCGGTCTCGCGCAAACCGTTGGAATAGGACCAGTCCAGGACGGTACCGATCCTTTGGCACACACGGCGCGCGGTCTCCGGGATCTCGAGCCAGATTTCAGCCAAAGCATCCCGAATCAGTGGTCCGTCGATCTTGTCGACCTTGAGCTTGCCAAGTTTGGGGTATGCGTAAAGCTCGAGGGTCTTGAGCCATTGTTTGGTGTGTTTGCCGTTCTTCCAGCTTTTCATCATCTCGGCGTGCACCGACTTGGCGGCCTGTTCGAACGTCGGAATGACCCTCGTGACCTTGCGGCGTTCTTCGAGGGGATCGATCCCTGCGGCAGCTAGTTTTTTGGCGGCGCCCGCTTCGAGACGAGCTGTGCGGACCGGAATATGCTTGGCGTCGCCCAGGCCGATGTCACGCCTGGTTCCGTTCACCTGGATACGAAGCACCCAGCTCTTGCCGCCCGACGGCGAAACCTTGAGATAGAGCCCTTCCCCGTCCGGATAACGGCCGGGTTCGACAAGCTCCTTGATGATGCTGGCGTTGAGCTTTCCCATGTCTGGGAATTTAGCATCGAATCGGCCTGATCTGAAGCCCCTCGCCCGGCCCCAGTCCCACACTCAGTCCCACATCCATTTTCGAACGACCCCGAACAAGGATGATCGACACCGGACAATAATCCTTGATTACCGGTGGTTTAGTCCGATTTTCCGGTCAGTGGTGAATGTCGGTGAAGGGACTCTTGGCGGAGAGGGTGGGATTCGAACCCAGCCACCAAGTGATTGACTTGGAAGCTTCAAAAACCGCTCTCGACCGCCAGATACCACGTAAAATACCACGCGGCACTTTTCGTCTAATTACAGACACTTGTCACGTCAGTTCGACTCCCAGCGCCTCTATCGAACCCACAGTACATTTGCAAGCGCCAGAGGGATGCGGCGGCCTCTCCATCAGCCCAAAAGTACCGGCTTGAGCCCCAGCGCAGCGAGCCGCTGAATAGCGAATTTCACGTTCGCCCCCTCGCATCAGCGCCCCAGGATCGTCCTGGCCGGCCGGAGAATCAGATCACTGATCCGCGCCCTTGTCACCGCTGGAAGGCGATGCATTCAACCTGGCCTCCAGCACCGCCAACCCCTCCAGCAGCTCGTTGAACGTTGGCGGTGCCACCATGAACATGTCGGCCATAGCTGCATAATCAGCCCGGAGCCGGTCGATTATTCGCTCGGAAGGCATGAGGCGCAGGCCACCAGGCACAGCAGTTTCGTAGGATGCGCTGTTATCGGCAAACATCAGGCTTTTATTTCGGACAACCGCCGCCAGCAGATCGGGCTGCGCGATCGCCTCGGCGGTGACCCCGGCACGGTCAAGCATCAGCAGATCATAATAGTGGCGCGACAGTCCGTCGCGCAGCTTGTCGTTATGATGGAGGGCGTGGAGGATGGTCGTCTTTTCCCAGAAGGTTCGCTCGACACTCAGCGTCGCAACAGTGGCGGCGGCGTCCGAGAGTTCATTCGGGAATTCATCAGCAAGATAAGGCGTGATGGCGCGATCTTGGAACGGCTCCGGATCGCCACGCGCGCCGAATTCCAACTTGACCCGCGGCTTGATATAGCTGCCTGGCTCGTCACCAAGATCGCTCGTGCGCGGATAATGAAAAAGTACCGTCTGGCGCTCCTTGTCGTCGGGATCGATCTCGAGGCTCCAGCCTTCCTCCGTGCCGAGCGACGATACCATCGCCCGAGCGAGTGCTGGCAATGCGATATCCGCGACGAAGCTTTGTGCCGCAGCTTTCAGCGAATCGCCACGCCGCCGGCGCTCATTGGTGCCAATGTCCGGATCCATGGGCGATGCGACCTCCTCGATCAACGGCGCCGATCGCCTGATCGTAAGGTCGATGTCTTCCGAAAAGCGTGCGATGATCCCGTAGGCCTTCGACAGCGACGTTCCGCCCTTGAACGTCAGATGGCCCGCCAACTCTCGACTCTGGGTCAGGCGACGAAGCGTCCAGCAGACCCAGAAATCCTTCTCGATGACGAGAGCGGTCAAATCGCGACGAGCTGCACATTCCTCGACAAAGACAATCCGCTCGTCAGCGGGGCGCCGTGCGAATTCATCCATGGCGGGCGTCCTGAATCTTGAGAATCACGTCGCTCATCCATCCGGACATCCGCGAGCGGGCCCTAAGGAGGGCGTGCATGTCGCGATCATCCACCTGGTTCGCAAATTTTCCGATGGCATCGGCGTCGACCTGCCCTTTTCCCAAGTGCGCGAGCGCCTGGACGATCGCATTGGCAGATGCGCTCGCGTTCTCCAGAACCGGTGCTCGGCTGTGCCGGAGCGTCAGGCTGCGTCCGGCGGCACGCTTGATCCGCGTAGGACCATTTGTCGCATAGCTCGCTTTGGCGGGCACCTGCGTCGAAAGGCCCAGGCTATTTGCAGCCATAGCTCCCGAAGGAGCGAACCGGTCGCCGGCTTGCGTGGAGACAGCGTCTGCCAGTCTGTTGGTTTCAGGGCTCAGGGCACCCAACGTCGCATGGATGCGTGGATAATCGTAAAGACCTCGGCCTATGCGGCGAATCTCTCCGGCCTTGGCGAGACGGGACAAGGCCACGTCTATTGCGCCGCGCGTCCCGAAGTCGACAAAATGCTTGGGCGTGAAGACCCAACCGCGGCCCTTCCCGCGTACGCGCTTCATAATCCTATCGCTTACGGCCGGCATGGCTTGCTCCTAAGCGTTAGATATTACCGCACTAGTTTCTAACAAGCCAGACGATAAATAAGACCCAAACCGAAGGAAAAATCGTGGTTTATGGCTACCCGCGCCATCGACGATCCCCAAGGGTCTGTGGCGCAGACAAACCCTGCCCGATGCCATGGCTTGGCTCCCCGGCGACCTGTGCGCAGCGAATGCCCCCTCCGCATACCAGGGGCATGAGCGCAGAATTCATCCCAGAGCAATCGGCGACGGGAGAGGTGCCGGATAGTAGGCTCGGACAGGAACACTGCCTACATCTTCCTCTTCTTGCCTTCGAACCCATCCTTGACGTCATCGATCCAGGCGACGATTTCATGGTCGCTCCACCGGGAGGCGCCATTGGCGAGCCTATAGGGGGCTGGGAAACGGTCTTCCTGGATAAGACGATAGACCATCGACTTGCCCAGGCCGACCCGACGCTTGACCTCGTCCAGCTTGATGAAACGGTCGGGGCTATCCCTCTCGGTATTCATTTCAATACCGGCCAGAGAATTGGAGCAGACGGCTTCCTGCCTCCCGAATGACTGCCGTTTGAATGATCAAAGGAGCAGCATTCATTCCGATGTGCAAATTTGTCGGTTTCATTAAGGACCTCCACCGCATCGCTCGCCACGACGGGTTCGGACTAGAGTCTGCTAGCCACATCCTTAAAGATAGACACTCTCTGGTATCCCGAGGGTCTGTTTCAGGGTCGCCGGTCGCATATTTCCTGCGGCCGTTCTCCCGCAAAATTCTTAAACTACGTGTGAAGATCGCTTCGAAGCCGGCAAACCAACGAGTACCAGAAGAGCTTTCTGGGGCGCCGCCTAAGCGGTTGATTTCTCAGTCAAATAAGAGACTTGAGAAATCGCCAAGGACATCATTAGCACGATCTGGATTCGTGGAAAAGGCTGGATGTGTATGGACGAGGCGATTCGAGTCCTGCTGGGCATGGGTTGGTTGGAGCTTTGTCCGAATTACATCTACAAATTTTGGACGGGTAAGCGGGTACGCAAACTTTGCCAGCGACTTTTCCAGCGCGCCGAGACTCTGCCAATATGGAGCGAAAAACGCGGTCGAGCGAGAGAATGCGGTCGATTAGACGGATATTTGGTTAGCAGGATTCGGGCCGTTCGACACAAAAACCTAAAAGTTCGACATCATAAAAACCTAAAAACCGCGCGACACGAAAACCTAACGGTTGCGCATCATTGAGGCGAACGCGGTGGTAACTCCCCTCTGCGGTACCGTCGGTCTTCCAGTGCAGCCCGGCAAGTGTCTTGATATCCAACGGCGTGTCGGAGCCCTCACGCGCCGTGACGATCGTTGGGATGGGGCTCCGACCCGTTTTGAATTGTCTGCATCCGCCTTACTATCTCAGATGGAACAGATAGGGAGCATTCCGAGCTATCGACGTACATGGCGTTACCTGTCCTTCCAGGGACCGCCAATGGGCCAGTCGCTGGCCAAGGCGGTGCCTTGGCCGAGCGCCAGCACCGGCGGCATCACGAGCGACGCGATTTGCCCCTGGATTGCCGCGAACGGTTCGGGCGCCAACGCGATTTCGGTCCGCCGCAGAAACGCTGTCCATTGGCCCTGCTTTTCGTCGGCGAAGGCGGGCTTGAGCGCGGGGGGCGTCTCGACGGGCAACGGGGTTTGGCGGCGATCGAAGGTCGCCTGGATGGCGCGCGACAACACAGCGCCATCGAACGCAAACGATCCCGCGATCGCCCAGATGTCGTAGAAATCCTTCAGGCGCGTGTTCAGCATGCCGAGTGCGACCATTGCCTGGAATTTCTCAGCCACGACCGTTTCAGGCGGATAAGCCCGAAGATACGCGGTGGGTTGGCCTAGCAGCGACGGATACTCGATCTCGATCGCGGCCGGCGTGATCGCGTCACCATAGCCGATATCGACATGCATCGGCAGGCGCGCGCCCGCGAGTTCGGCAACGAAGTCGATACGGACGCCGGCATATTCATCCTCGGCACGGGCTGCGGCCGCGCGCAGGGTTTCGGGCCGGAACACGATACCGTCGTCATCGACTGCGACGCCAAGAATTTCCTGAAACACCGCCTCGAGCTGCTCGGGCGCGTTCTCGCCGATGCCGAGCAGATCGAGGTCGCCGGTGGCGCGATAGGGGGCTTCTGCCCACAGGCTGAACAGCATCGCGCCCTTTAGCACGAACCGCTCGCGATGGGGCGACAGGCTCAAGCGGAACAGGAGGCGTTCGATGACGTAGCGGGTCATAAGCAGCTGTGCGTTTTCCCGGCGCTCGCGGGCGCGCCCCGTCAGCCGGTCGCGCACCGAGATCGCCATGTTCTTCGGCGGTCGGCTCATGTCATGGCTTCGAGATAGGGCCGGATCACCGATTGGACCCGATCGAGCTGGGCATAACGGTAGATCGCATTGAGGTCCGGCCGGGGTCGAGACTTCATGAAATCACGCAGCGCCTCGACCGCGACGTCGATACCGATCTTGTTGCGGTGCTTGAAGCAGTCGGCGACGGTTTTGGCCGGTACGGTGATGGGCACGGGAACGCCGTCGATGACATGTGTCTCCACGCCCGCTGTCAGAGCTTCGCCGCTCGCGCGAACGATCTTCAGCGCCACCGACGGATTGACCGGTGCCCACTCTTTTTGGCCGAGCATCATCCACACCGCGTGGGGGGTCTGCGTGGTCAGCTCGTGAAATTGCAGTGCCGAGAGCAGGCAGATGACGCCGCGCGGCTGGATACGCACGGCCTCAGCCAGGCTCGTCGCGCTGTCGACATCAGCATCGGCCAGCTTGTAGAGGCCGCGGCCGACCTGCTGGAGGACGCCTTCGTTACGCAGCCTTTGCAGGGTCGCCCGCGTGACGCCGGCCGCGTCGAAATCACGCCCCCGCGCGATGCCGCAGTGCCGGACGACCTCTAGGGCCCGCTCTCGATGAGTCGTCAGTTTCATACGGCATGATATAATTCCTTGGTATTTACATGCAATGACCAAGCTTTTGTATCGTTGCCCTCGTGATGCGCAGTTCCGCCGATGGCAATAAGATCGTGGGGAAAGCCTTCCCCTGATGGGCTAACCTCAGTTTGGCCATACCACTCCATCGAAATGTTCCTGGTATCGCAGGCATATCCACCACCGGCGCCGGAACCCTGACAGGCGACGCTCGCGCTCTGATCGTCGACGGCGGTGCCGACTATCATAACCGACTTGTCCCGGCGATGCTGGCAGCATTCCTGGAAAGCGACCGCAACTTTATGCGCGCCCGCGAGGCCGCGCGGAAGGCAAGGGCATGATCGAGCGAGAATGGGAAGAGAAGCTCGAGCCGTTGACCGTCCGGATTTCGACGGCAGTGCGCATCACTGGCCTGAGCCGATCGCGCATATACTAGCTCATCCAGTCGGGCGACTTGGAAACCGCGAAGGTGGGCCGGGCCACCCTGATCCAGTATCAAAGTCTAAAGAAGCTCACCCAAAGCTAAAAGGCAACATCTGTGAAGGGTTTCGGGCGCTTGCGTACGAAAGCCTCCAATGCAGGAACCCGCGGGCCCCACGCGCTGGTCTATGGGTAAAGCGGCTTTGGGGTGGTTCGGACGGGTAAGCGAGGCTGATCCGGAAGTGTCGGTTCTGGCCGGATCAACGTGACTTTGTGCGGCGTCAGAGTGCGGACGGTGGTGGTTTTGCTGGTCGGTGTGCCCTGCGCTGGGCTCGCTTCCGGAATGGGCATGCACTGGGTCATCGGCCAGGACGCCATGGGCGTGACCGTCGTGCAGCCTGAGCCATGCCGGATCATGGCGCGTTCCCCCGGATTGGCGATGCCGATGATGGCGGTGCGCGGGGCTGGCACCAGCGGGCGAAGGCCTCGATGATGGTCATGGGCCCGCCGCAACATGGGCATGGCGGGCGATGGTCGGGAGGTTCGTCGGGTTCGGGCTCCTCGACCGGTACAGCAACGCCCAGCAGTTTGCGGGCCAGCGCCATGGTGTCCTTGTGGGTCGAACTGGCGAGCAGGCCGTAATGCCGGATGCGGTGGAAGCCGCGCGGCAGAACGTGGATCAGGAAGCGGCGGACGAACTCGTCGGTCGCCAGCGTCATGACCTGCTGGCGTTCAGCAGCAGGGCGGCGATAGTCTTTGTAGCGGAACGTCACGCCGGTCTCGTCGAAGCCGAGGAGCCGCCCGTTCGAGATGGCAACCCGGTGCGTGTAGCGCGAGAGATAGGCCAGCACCGCGTGCGGCCCGGCGAAGGGCGGCTTGGCATAGACCACCCAGCGCTTCTTCCGGATCGGCGAGAGATGCCGCAGGAAGGCCTTGCGTTTCGCGAGGCCAGCCAAGGTGCTGAAGAAGGCCAGCTTGCCGGCATCGAACAATGCCAACAGGCGAGTGAGGAACAGACGGCGGAACAAGGCGCCCAGCACACGCACCGGCAGCAGGAATGCGGGGCGCGACGAGATCCAGCGCGTGCCGTCGAGCGCGATGCCACCGCCAGGCACGATCATGTGCACGTGCGGATGGTGGGTCAGTGCCGATCCCCAGGTGTGCAGCACGGCGGTGATGCCGATCCGCGCGCCAAGGTGCTTGAGATCGGCGGCGATGATCAGCATCGTGTCCGCGGCTGTGCGGAACAGCAGGTCATAGACCACCGCCTTGTTCTGGAAGGCGATGTCTGCGACCTCGTTAGGCAGGGTGAACACGACGTGGAAGTAGCCAACCGGCAACAGGTCGGCCTCGCGCGCGGCCAGCCAGGTGCGCGCGGCGGCGCCTTGGCACTTGGGGCAGTGCCGGTTGCGACACGAGTTGTAGGCGACCCGCCAGTGCCCGCAGTCTTCGCAGGCCTCGACGTGACCGCCCAGCGCGGCGGTGCGGCAGTTCTCGATGGCCGTCATGACCTTGAGCTGGCCGAGGCTGAGATGCCCGGCATGGACCGCGCGATAGGCCGGCCCGCTACTCCGAAAGATATCGGCGACCTCGAGTGAGGTGCGCACCGGCTCAACCGGGAGGTGCCCTGCCTTCCATCACGGCCACGACGTGGTCGAGCGGGCTGGCCACCGCCCGCATCGTCTTGCTCGAGACCTGGGTATAGATGCCGGTCGTGTTGATGTTCACGTGTCCCAGCAGCACCTGGATGACCCGGATATCGACGCCTTGCTCGAGCAGGTGAGTGGCAAACGAGTGGCGCAGTGTATGCGGGCTTACCCGCTTGTGGATCTCGGCGCGCTCGGCCGCTTCCTGCACGACGCGGTGCAACTGGCGAGCCGAGACCGGATCCGTGCCGCTGCGGCCGGGGAACAGCCAGCCATGAGGTAGCATCACTCCGCGCCGCTTGCCTTCGCGCCACCATTGACGGAGCAAGTCCAGCAGGCGCGGTGAGAGCATGGCGTTGCGGTCCTTGCGTCCCTTGCCCTGCTCGACGCGGATCATCATCCGGGTGCTGTCGATGTCATCGACCTTGAGGTGGGCAACCTCCGAAACCCGCAGGCCCGCGCCATAGGCCACACTGAGGGCCGCCTTGTACTTGATGCCTGGCGCAGCCTCGAGCAGCCGCGCTGTCTCCTCGATGCTCAAGACCACACGCAGCTTGGGCATGTAGCGAACAACGACGAGCCCCAGCGCCATATCCGGGCGCTTCAGGGTGATCCCGAACAGGAACCGCAGTGCCGACACGGCCCCATTGATCGTGGCCGGCCCCACGGCGCGCTCGTGCTGGTCGACCTGATAACGCCGCAGGTCTTCCATTGTGGCCGTATCCGGCGGACGACCCAGGAACGCGGCGAAGCTTCGGACATGCCGGATATAGTCCTTCTGCGTGTGCGCCCCGAAGCCACGCATCGTCATGTCCTGCAACATCCGCTCACGCAGCGAATGGGTCGGGGCAGCGGTCGTGATAGTATCCATGGTAAGTTCCTCTCCGTTGAAGGAACTCCACAGTCGCGACGCGACATCGCCGCTCGCAAAGCCTGAACGATACTACGCTACGTCACCCCAAGCGACCCTCCCGCGGAGCGGGTTCGTGCATTGGTTGCAACGGGCCGATAGGAGAATTTCCGGTTCGGAGCGTAAATGTCAGATAGCAGCCACAGACGTCGATACTGAACTGACCCTCAATCGAATTTCATCTCGCGGTGGTACTTCTCGAGGCTGCGCTTCGAAAGCTCTTCGAGAAGGATGGTGTCTTGGGATTCCAATCGTCGGCCTCGATGTCGAATTTGAGGATGAAGTTGTCGAAGAAAACGACGTGATGGGCACCGTTCGCAGTCTTTATTTTGGCGCTGGCGGCATGGAGTAACGACTGCGCTTCGATCGCGTGGGTGTATCGGGGCATCATCGTGTTCAGAAGAGGTTGGATGAGATCGACAACGGCTTGGCCGAAATCGACTGCCTCATCAACGGTCGGGAAATAGCCCTCATGGATCACGCGATTGCGGAATGAGACGTGCTTCGGCGACAGCACGGGGGACACCACCTTGTTCTCCAGCTGGTAGAGCGCGAGGTACGTGCCAAGCTGGCGCTCCGACTGTTTGGCGACGAGCTTCCATGTCTGGTCGTAAACCAACCCGTCTAGCCCGGCCGCGAGGCTGACGACCTTCATGTAGAATTCAAAAATGCGTTCCAGCGAAGCGGCAAATGAACTTACGGCGTCCCGATAATAACCATCCACAAGGGCTTGCATCGCAGTCTCCGCGAGCACCTCGAAGCGTATCTGCGATAGTACGATTTCATGAACATGCCCTACTGCGCACTCAAACGTGTAGGCGCCGTCCTCGTTAAAGGGCCGAGTTACGCGGCGGCTTGGCGTTCCTATTGGGCATTTCCAGCACTGCAACTCCAATCTCATGGCCAGAGCTTTATGCGCTTGCGCAAGAATGCCACGGCAATTTCACCTTTCAGCGAAATGGCGATGATAGCTGCGCGGTACCCAGTTAGGCTTATTGGCGCGAGATAGCCGGACCGCTTCGGGATTCAAATTTGGCCGCTTGGGGACCGACCGCCTTCGGTAAAATTTTAGAAGAAGCGGATGTCTCTCCGACGGTTAGCCTCACCGCCTCGCATGTTGGCCATACGCACTGTCGTTGGTAAGGTCGGCAGAACGAGGGGACACCGTGGGATACTTCGAAGATCAGTTATGTAACGAACCAGCGGAGCCGACGCTCGATATGTGGCTGGTCGATCAGGCGCTGGAAATGTCGCAAGGCTATGTGCTCGACTTCAGCGACAAAACCTTCAACGACTTTGTTCGCCGCAGGTTCGGCATTGACGCAACCGCGCCAACATACATCGTCGACGGCATCTCGAAGGCCAAGCGCCTGCGCGCGCTGTTGCGGTCGCTGGTGCCCGGCGCGCAGGCAGAGATGTTACGCATTTTTTGGGACCATCGGCAGCAGGCAACGAACCAGGGTTTGCACAGCACACTCGAGCCGCATGTCGAAGCGGACTTCCTCGCGATGATCGCCAAGCTGGAAGGAACTCATCAGCAGATCGATCTAGAGGTCGTCGAGAAGTTCAGCGGCGATCCGACCCTCGGAGAATTGGTTGAGGCCATACAGCGCGAAATCCAGGCTAACAAACCGCACGCCGCGCTCGACCGTCTGCACACCTACGCCATGAAGAAATTCGCCGACCTTCTCGCCCGCGACGGCATCGCAGTCGGCCACAACGACGCGCTGCATGCGCGCGCGGGCCGTTACATAAACAATCTGCGCCAGGCGGCGCAGATAGGCGAGTATTCGGCAAAGATTGCGAAGTCGGCGGTCCAGGTGATGGAGCAGTTCAATCATGTACGGAACAATAAGAGCTTGGCGCATGACAATGAGATGCTAAGCTTGGCTGAGGGCCGCTACGTATTTGAGGCAGTGCTGAGCCTGTTGCGCTTCGTCAAGGCACTGGATGAGGCGAAGTTCGGCCCGTAACCACCGAACACGAGTATACGACAGCTTTCGGGTTCGATGGATCCATTGCTGACCGACTGAGATCGCGCCGAGCAGTCGATTCAGCGCCGACCTTTTTTGCCGCTTAGCGGCCAATTTTCCTGTCCCAGGTCCAGACTCTCCGCTCTTTTTGCTGTCGTACAGATCACCAGCCATACGCGTCTTGCAAGACGCAGCCTACTTTCGTCACGGTCATACGTCCATCTCAACGGCCTCTAACAGCTTGTCAAAGAGCTCCGGCAAGGCGTTGTCGGGATCGTCGCCGTCATAGACGATGGCGTGGACGCCGCGGCTCAGCAGCACGCGCTCCTGCACAGGATCGGGTCGCAAAAGAAAGATGAAGGACTCGGGTCGCTTCTCAGCAAATTTCGAAGACTTCCAGAGCTTATCCATCCGGTAAAGCAGAACCCTGAGATTTAGGTCGCTTAGACTGTAACCAACGAACAGAACGCTCCGACCAAGGATGTCCGAGCGGAACTTAATGTCCATGGGAGATTCGAAGTCCAGCCTATCAAAATAGTCGGATTCGGTGAGAACAAGACTGCTCTCATCATCGAAATCACCATGAAATTTTACGATATGCGCCTGATCAGGGCGAGCATCGGCAACGTCGAATACGGACACGATCTTCGAATAAGGCTGACCGCGAAGATCGAACATCCGCTCAATGTTCCGATCGTAGTTCGTCGTATAGATGAACGGGAACTTTAGATCGACGATTTGTTCGTGGACCTTCGAGGCCTGTAGGCAGTCGTCGGAAACGTCCCAGGAACGGTCCATCCAGCTCTTCAACGGCCCGATGCCGCCCTTCTCGAGCCGATAATATTCCGCCAGCTGAAGGTAGTCGGCACCGGGGCGCATCAAGACATCGGGATCGTAGTCGAGTTCCTCGGCGACACGCCGCATCAAGCCGCTCCAGGTCGGAAGCTTGAGCGGCACCGATAGACCGGCACCGGCGAATAGCACGACCTTGCGATCCCTCATCGCTCGCGCGAGACGCTCAAGCATTGGCCGCCTCCTTTAAATGTGCGGCCAGCGCGTCAAGCGCTCGGCGCCGCATCGAGATTTCGTTCTTCCGCTCACCCATCTCGCTAAATGTTTCTTCGTACCCGTCGGGTACGAAGACGCAGTCCCACTGGAAGTCGCGGCTGCCTCGCGGCTCGGGCGCGAAGCTGCCCCGGATCTCACCTTCGAACTGATGGATGTACCGTCCATCGCAGTAACCGATTCTGGTTTTTGCGGTGACCCCAACCTTTTCACCCTGGCCGAACAATTCGCAGACTCGATCAGCCTCGAGCGTGTCCCAGAACACCTGCGTAAGACCTCCGGGCAGGCCTTTCATGCGGTCTATGAACAGCCCAGTCTGCTCGACGAAAACCTTATGACCCAGTCGATGAAAGGCCTTCAGCGTCTTATCCCTTACCAAGTGCTCGGTGTCGTCCGTCTGCAACTCTGTCAGCGCGAAGTGCACCGGTACCACCTCAACCCTCGCGCCGGCCAAGATCGTCCTGGCCTCCTCAATCTTGTGCGAGTTTCGCGAGAGAAACCTGACGCGCATGCTGCTACTTCTGTCCTGTATCTGAGGAAGTCTTTCATTCGGCCAGCACCTCCTCTAAAGCGCGCCGAAATGTTAGTCGACCTCCATGTCCACCTTCGCGGAACCATGACGTCCGCGACCATCCAAAAACTCGCCAAGCGAAACGGCATCGCGTTGCCGGAGTCCATCTTAAACACGCCCGGATACGGCTGGACCGACTTCACGTCGTTCCTGCACGCCTATGACAAGGTCGTGTCCGTCGTGCAGACGGCCGACGACATCGGTGAGGTCGCGTACGACCACCTCTGCTCGGCCGCCGCCGACGGAACCTGTTATCTCGAGTTCATGCTGTCAACACCACACGAGCACCGGGGCGGCCCACCCTACTCCGATCAGATTGCGGCCATCGACGCTGCCGCAGACCGGGCCCTCGATGAGACTGGCATCGAGTGCCGCGTGATCGCGACCGCCGTTCGGCACTTGGGCCCAGCGGCGGCAATCGAAGCGGCCCGCATTGCGGTCGCGACCCGATCCCGCCGGCTGACGGGATTCGGCCTTACCGGAGACGAGCGGCAGTACGATGTGCGGTTGTTCCAGGAAGCCTTTTCCATTGCACGCGCTGAAGGTCTTAAAGCGACTGCCCACGCGGGCGAGCATCTCGCCGCAGACACCATCATCCACGCGATCGAAGCGCTCGGCTTGGACCGCATCGGACATGGCGTGACCGCCGCAAACTCGCCGGCGGTCCTGCGACAGCTCGTGGAGATGGGCACGCCATTGGAGGTCTGCATTGCCAGCAACCTCGCACTTGGGGTTTTCGCAGACCTTGACAGCCACCCAATCGGTCTTCTCGCTGAGGCCGGCTGCGTTATCACTCTAGGGACCGATGATCCGGCATTCTTCGGGATATCCTTGTCGCGGAACTACGCACTCGCGTACGAGTCCTATCCAGAAATGCTCGCGACCGACCGCATCTCTCGAAACGCAATCGACGCCGCATTCTGCGACGAGGAAACCAAGGTCAAGCTGCGAGGGCACGCGAGTTTTGATATCACCGCCTGACTGGAGCCGCCAGTTGTCCAACTCAAGACATTGCCAGATTGAAAGGCGAATGGTCGCGGCGGTCGGGCGCGAAGGACAATGTCCGTTTCTGAGAGCGCCAATAACTCAGCTAGACGGCAAAAAAGGGCGCACTACTGTCAGACCGCTCAGTGAAACGGGAATGGCGGGTCCCGGGAGGAAACGCCATTCCCGTACGTGCCAGTGAATGGCTTGAGTTGGTCGGAAGCGGGCGCAAACCACTGATGACGCATGGCGACTGTTGTATTGAATAAGGTGCTCAGAAGGCCGTCACCGGACCAGGCTAAGCCGTTCAAATCACTCGGTGTCTGGACGCTGCTGGTCCCGCGTGGATCTTACTGGACGATGCGTCAGAAGAGCTTTCTGAGACGCCGTCTCAGCGATTGATTTTCCAATCAAATCATGGACTTTCGACATCGCCAAGAGCAATACTAGCATGCTTTCAATTCGTGGAAAAGGCAGGACGTAGATGGACAGGGCGCTTCCGTTCCCTACTTCCTCCGATCCGCCCCGGGCTTGGGACAAAACGCCGTTTACGGTAGACGTAGGAGCGGCAGACTTCGATCAAAGCGGCGGCTCCCGGATCTGTGAAGATCTGCCACCAGACGAACAAGTTTCGCCGATTGTGGCATGTCTAGTTCAAACCCGGGACATGAGGTCAGCTGTTCAAATACGCTTACCCTTGATGCTCGCTGCCGCCTAGAAAGAAGCCGATCGGCAATTTGCAGGCCACTTGTCCACGATGCCAAATCTGCATCGAATGTAAGTCAGACCCCGCCTGCACGCCGATTAACAGACTTAATTCACTGAAAGTCAAAATCTGCTTGGATATTCACTGACTCTTTCGCGATAAATATCAAATTCTCTCGATGCCAAAAGAGGCCATCGCGTCCGGAATACGATTGACCTATAGCTGACCGCGTACTCACGCTGAAGCAATTCGAAAATTTCACTCCTCCGACGTCCAATTCTTCAGGATCGATCTCAAAGCTAAAGTCTGTCTTTTGGACTAGAGCGTGGCGAAGGGGATCGGAGCGACTGTCATCTACACTGCGGACACCAGAGGCGACATCTAGCGAAAGCAAAGTATGAGTAACGATAACAGAGACGTGGCGCAGACCTAGCATGCTAAATAGCTGGGGCCAAAACAATTGATTTCTTTCAATTTCAGGAAATTGTATGAATACATTATGAATTCCGTCAATTACAACGGCCGTAAAAGGATCGCCATAAAGATCACTTTCATCCAAAGCCCACATAATTCTATTGAATAGCGTGGATGGCTTAAGATGCCCCGGATAAAGATGCATCACCTCGACTCTGGAATTCGGCACCTTACTCTTACCATACTCTAGAAGTCTGTTGCGCCTTAGCCTATCATGTAGATTATCATAATATTCCTGAGGATATAGGAATGATATGACAAGAACCTTTTCCGATCTCTGGACAATGCTCTCATCACTCGCTCGTACATATGGAGACGTAGCTATTTTAAGAGCTAATGCGGCCTTTCCACCAGACCCTTGGCCATTGAGGAAAATATTAGATCGACCAAAAATTCTCGTGCCACGTTCACTTTTAAGAAAATCGTCAGCGCGCCAGCGCTCTTGTCGCCGCAGTCTCGCAGCAGATATTACTCTCCTCATAATATCTTTATAAACGCTTTGATCTGGCAATTGCGGCTCCCAAATAGCCAACCGATCAAGCTGGTAATTAATTTGCGGCGTAAACCTAATACCTTTCTGGCCGGAAAGTTGGAAACCATGTGTCCCGGGAGAGCATAATTGGTGACGCGCCTTTGAAAGCGTAACATTTCGATCTGGCTTGCTACCTACGAGTGCATCACCCTCTTGAGATAAGCGCATAGCTATATCTACCAAATAATCGATAGATCTATCACCTTCCCATTCCACTCCGGTAGTTAGGATTACTAATGCTTCCAACTTTTTGCACGACTCAATAAAGTCTTGAAGTTGGTTTTGTGAGCTTGGATCGGACTTCTCACATCGCCGGACGAGGTCATGCAGACCATCTAATACGACAATAGTCCTACAAGGGATTGAAGGCGCGCCATTAGCCGCCTTGCTAGCATTCCACTTTCTTAGATCGGTGCCAATCTTATCAAACTGCGCAGAAAGCGCCTTCAAGACATTTTCAACGGCCCCTGTGGGATTTAACTCAACAATCTTTAGCCAATCATCCTCGGATTGCGGTGAGAACGATAGCCGCCGGAAATCGCTTGCCACCAAGCCGCTAGCACGGCTTTTTAGGTCAGCCGACTGCTCTTCAGCAGTGATAAACATGGTACGAATTCCAAATGGCGCCAATGCCGCTGCAAAACCTAGGGAGAGAGAGGTTTTTCCAGAGCCTGGACCACCATGAAGCGCGCACACTAAGCCACGACGTGCTGGGAACTTCAATCCACCCCGAAAAATCGTGTCAGCACCGCGTACAGGAATTGGGAGACCCCAAAGCTGGTTCACGATTTCCGCTAGTTCAGGAAGGTTTTTCAAATTCAGCGCACGGCCAAATTCCAAGTTCTCGTTCGAAGTTTTGAATATACTTTCTGAAAAATACTTCCGAGCAGCATCTTTAGAACGAAATGTTAAATCCAACACCCCATTCATTGATAAGAAATGACGAACAAGCCCATCAACGTTGTTTCGTCCGCGCGAAGGCAAAGTGTCATGCCCTTTCGAAAAATATCTCGGGCGGAAGCTCGTCCAAATAACGGAAATAGCCTCTTCAAGATCCCTTTCCGAAAATTTGGTCAATGATCCAAAATTATCGGCATTATCCGGGAAAACACCGAAAGACTCAAAAAGATAGTTCCGCAGAGTCAGTGCCACGTATGCACGACTTCCCGGAAATGCAGGAATTGTTAAAAAATCCTGTACAATAGATAGTGGAGAAGGCAGCCAAACCCTTGTAGAGTGCTTTTTTTCAGAAACTTTACTGTCTGACGCACCCTCACTTCGGCTAAAATGCGATCGTTCAACAGCACGCACTATCAGTTGCGATATTCTCGTGGGCTCTTTGCGGACATACAGCTGCATCCATTCCAAATTGCTGCTTGGAACCGATTCTCCACGATCGAAAATTTCCCTGACATCCACAGGCAGCTGGCGACGAGCTCTTAGATGATTGTTCTTGAGTGGACGGCATCCGTTTCCATCGTCGCCATCGTAAAGATGTCGGTTCACGCCGTCGCTGAATTGGATGCCCAGCCAGGCAAAGTGGCGGTTTATGAGCTGGTGATTAGCTTCTGAGTACGCCAATCCACGCCGCTTTGGAGCAACCAACTCTGCCAGTGCCCTCGTTGCGCTGTTTACAAGCCTCGGCACCAAGCTTGCGTAAGGCAACTCGAATTTCGGTGCATCTGTCATTTAAGCGGCTGCCTGTAGAATCGGCTGAGGCGTGGGCGCACTGAAAAAAGCAAAATCCGCAGCTTCTGCAAATAACGCCTCAAAATTTATCGGATGGATAGTGCTATGATGAATTAAATTTTCCGAAAAAATTAAAGTGCCAATTCTATTGTCTATCCAGTTTCCAAAATTAATCGCCTCTTCTGCGTCTCGGAAATATTCCGAAAGGCTTTGCATTTCCTGCAGGAAGAGATTTTGGCCAAAAACACTTTGAAGTTCAGCCAGTCGCGGTTTTATATCGGACAACTTTATGCGCCCCTCCGACACAAGACGGCTTAACTTCGCCATAAACCCCATTGGATCCCCGCGATGAGCTATCAAGGCGAGATCTAGCCACAAGGGAGAGCGTTGATCTCGGAGCTCATTAAGTGCTTCGACCTGTTTTACCGTCAGGTATCCCCCTGCGTCTGTGAACGCGCGCCAGCCTTCGTACCGATCGAAACTCTCAATCTGACTTTCCGGGGCCGTCAAAGCCTTCTCAATTACGCCGGCAACAGCCTGATCCTGAATATCGAGTTTCCGGACCAATTGGCGAATTGCAGGCCAGAAGCCGGTCTGGGTGACATCCATCGTCTCAACCAACTTAATGATCAACGGTATCCACGGGCTGACATCCGCATTTTCGGCTCGCGCATGCGCAATGATGACATCGAGCGCGCTAACCTCGGCCCTATCTGTCTTGCCAGCGAGGTGATCGCTAATTGCAATTTTGAGCTTGTCCAGCGTCACGTCAGCCACCTCAGGTCGTCAAAATTCGGAATGAAGGGTCAATCTGATGATATGCCGGCGGAGTCGCAACAAATTCCCTAACGCCGCCTAAAGCAACACAATATGCCGGCCCCATCGAAATAGGCTGAGTATAGCCGCCGGGGAGCCATATGTCTCTCACGCTCACATAGTCCCCGTGAAACACGGTTGCATCCCTCGCGTTAGACACATTCGATGATTTCACCGCCATACCGAGGAAATCTAAGCCATGAGGGTATGGCGGCATCTCATTAAGAATGGTGGGCAATCCAAGACGACAAGGAAGGCATTCAGGCGAATCGGTGAAAAAATTAGTCGCGTCTTCCGTCGCTTCATCCCTGAAAAGCCAACAAACTGGCCCGGAAATGACTAGGGCATTCCCATCCGCGTCCAGCACTTGGATCATGTCGGCAAACCACTCTTGAGCGTCTTCTAGTTGCGAAGGCCCTCGCTCGCCCGCGAGAGCGCGGAAAAGCGCTTCAATCCGGTCCCGATCGACGCTTAGGCGGCGTGACAGATGAAGCGCGGTAGAATCAAGAAGTTTGATATGCCCAACCGTTTCATTGGGTCCTAGTGCGATTGAGGCTCCGGTGTCTTGATTGGCAAAGCAATATGCATTGAAAACTTGTTCAACCGTCGTGTCGTCTGCGCCATGCTCAGACGTGCACGAGCCACAAAGGCCAATGATGGCATCTTTGAGAGGTACAGGAATGTTATCCTGCACGAGCTTATCATATACGCTCGCATCCATGTGCAGCGGCTTTGGTGGATTTGCCATTCTTGCCCCCCTTATCCTCGCCTATGCAATATTAGCGCCATTCAGCCAAGGGGTAGCAACAACTCAGTAATTGCCGACGGTGGCCCGGAGCGCCGCTGCGATCGACACCGCCATCACTTCCGCCAGCTGCACAGGAACCGCATTACCGAGTTGCCGCATCGATTCTGACCATGAGCCGTGGAAAGTATAATTGTCTGGAAACGTCTGCATTCTCGCGGCTTCCCTGATCGTAAAATAGCGCACCCCACCGCAATCCTGCACGAACATGTTCTCCCCGCCCGGCACACCATGCTGGCCAGCTTTCAGAGTCTTTGCCGGCTCATCAAGCCTGCTTCCGGTATGTCCGGGATAAGCTCGAGCGCCAGGAGTGAAAACGTGATTGGCAACCAACGGGGCCATACGATCCTGCGGATCAGGAAGGCCGACAAGGGCGTCACGCACCGTTCTCCACCTTCGCCGGGGATGCGTACATTTAGCCTCCAACCGACGCACGAGTGCCTGAATGGCCTCCGAGGAAATTTGTTCGCGGTTGAACAATCTATGTTCATCCCAATATTGCCGAGTTACAAATTTCTCATAAGACAAAACGTCAGACGAATGGGTTGGCTCTGGGAAAGACCAAGATATTCCTAAATCCGATCTGAAACCAACGAAAAACACCCTCTCTCTTTTTTGAGGAATACCGAAATCAGCAGCGTTTATGACATTATAAATTACATTATATGTCGGAGCCATCCGGCTTGCCGTGTGCTCTTTTTCTAAGCGAATTTGATGATCGTAAATTTCTTCATCATCATTTCGAGAAATTTCAGGATGTTGAAGCTGAAGTAAAATATATGCTAGATAATTCGAGAACGACTTTCTCGTTAATCCGCGAACATTTTCAAATATAAATGCCTTAGGATGGACATCCCTAACCGCCTTAATGGCCAAAGGAAACATATCCCGATCATCATTGTGGGACTTATGCTTCCCACCCATCGAGAATGGCTGGCAGGGCGGGCCTCCAGATATTAGATCTATATGCCCCTTATACGGATCATAGTCAAAATCCTTGGCATCCATTTCGAAAATTGGCCAATCTTCGACTAAAGACATATGGTGGCGTTGATTTATCCGGAATGTTGAACAGGCGGCGCGATCCCGTTCAATCACTGCAGCCTGCTCAAATCCCGCGCGAGACATCCCCATAGCGAGGCCGCCCGCGCCAGCAAAAAGCTCCAAATTACGCACTACCGCCCCTTAGAATTCAAAAATCAGCCGACAACCTTATCGTGCCCTCTAAAGGGAGGAAAGCATTCCTCAATCCAAAGCATAGGCTCTTTCGTCGATGCAACCATATCGCACCAAGGATTCTAGACCGACCAAGTGACTATGTCTAACAATACGCATTCACAGCAAAAGTACGATCTCATTTCGCTGATAAAGCTGGGCCAGATCAGCATGGGCGACCCGGAACTGACTTCGTCGCTTTATGTCCGGCTTTGCCGACGAAGCCTTCTCGATTTTGACGGCGGGATCGTAATAGACCGTCCCTGTCGAAAAGGCCTTGAGGAACAGCAGAAAATCGGTCTCCTCGCAAAGGAGCACCTGTGCGCCATAGCTGTATTCCGGCGGCGGTGTTCGGGATAGCGAGGGCACATATGCCGCCTGCGCATGCTTCCGGTTCCAGTGCGCCATCAGACCTTTGAACGTCCAGGACGCGGCGATCTCGTCGGCCGCGTTGATCAGTGCCATGCCGCCGTCGATATCGGCGATCTTACCACTCGCCGCATCATATCCCGTCAGGGTCATGCGCAAGGCGGTCAGATGGTGGTGCTCACGGGTGCAGTCATAGCGACCGCCAAAATTGAACCGATCTTCCTTGCCGCTCTGGTCGGCGTAACCGAACCGCTTCAGAAATTCCGCTACGCCCTCGGTCTTGTAGATACCGCCGGTCGGTTCCGGCGTCATAAGGGTCACCGGCGATTTCGGCCGGAATGCCGTGAAATTGTTCACGCCATATTGCTTCACTTCCCAGCCCATGAAGTCCGGCTCTGCGTAGCCGTTGGGGGTAATGCCAAGCTCGGCCTCAAGAGTGTAGCCGCCGCCGTTGCGGGCTGCGTAGGGCGCCTTCGTTCCGTCTTTCGCCAGCTTCTGGGACATGATCCAGTTCAGCTGATAGATGCGGCGCAGTTCGTCGAGCAAGATCGTTTTCGGATCAGCAGGCTGATCCAGACTGAGTGGCAGCTCGATGAAGACGCCCAGCATCGGCCAGGTGCCCGCCGCCAGTTCCTTTGTGATCGGGCTGTCGGCATCCGTCACATAGCCCAGCACGGCCCCGTCCCGGGTCACGCCAAAGAACATAGCTCGCCCCTCATCGCGAACCGTGAGCAGCTTTGAGGGCGCCGCCTTGCAGCCCTTCAAAAAGCCGGACATCCGCACTTCGGGATATTTGGGATAGAGGATTAGGTTCGCGTCGGGCGCGCGGTACCTGCCTTCCTCATTGACCCAGTAAAATTCGACGTCGGCTTTGGCGCGGTCGCGCACGCTGCCGGCCTTTTCAGAGGCGTCAGTATAGACCTCGCCATGCGGGATGACGTTCAGCGCCGCGAAGCCACCGCCCAGATACACCTGGTTCTTCGAGTTATCGTTGGGCGACAGATGTTTTGCATAGATGCGGTGAGCGCCATGATGGCGCATCAGATCCAGCAATTGCGCCAGTGATGCGACCAATTATCTGCCCCTGACAGTCATAGTCTTCTCCGACGACCTTATCCACGCGACCAGGCGCTGCATAGCCTCAGGAAAATCGAGCCGGGTCCGGCCCTTCAGCGCGCATTCCCAGACCGTGGCGACCCGCCAGCTGGAGGCCAGCAGCGCCTGAACCGCACGGTCATCATTCTCCACATTCCGCCCAATCTTCGCTCGCCAGAAATCCTCCCGTGTGGATGGCCATCTGAACAGATGGCAATCATGGTGGTGCCAGAAGCAGCCGTTCACGAAAATGACAGCCCGCCAGCGTGGGAAAACCAGATCGGGTTTGCCCGGCAGATCCTTTACGTGAAGCCTGTAGCGCAGGCCCGCTGCATGCAGGGCCGCACGGACCTGCATTTCAGGCTTGGTATGGCTGCCTTTGATGGCCGCCATATTGCGACTGCGGGTCGCAGGGTCGTGAACGTCGGTCAAATGTCAGGCAGCCTCGCGCTGCTGCCCTGCCTCGACCAGAGACTGGATATGCGGCTGCATGATCCGGGCGACCTCATGAAAGACCGGAACAGCGACCGAGTTACCGAATTGCTTATAGGCCTGCGTATCCGATACCGGGATGCGGAATTCGTCTCCATAGCCCATCAGGCGGGCGCACTCGCGCGGGGTCAGACGGCGCGGGTTCACCTTCTTGCCCTGACTGATGAGGATCTCCGATCCGTCCTTATAATAGCGGGCCGACAGGGTACGGGCGACATCGTCCGGCGTAACCAGCCCGAAACCGAAGCCATTGCCTGCGGCCTTATGCTTGTCGGCATAGCCCTGAAGATACTGCCAGAGCTTGTCGGTCAGAGTATATTTGCCGTTGACGATCGCGTCCGGGCCAAGGGTGTAAGCCCCTTCCGCCTTCTCGGTGCCGTCACCGGGATGCAGAATGTCCTTGAGCTTCACCGAGCCCTTCTCCGGCAGGTCCAGATCATCCCAGCTGAACGGCACTTCCTCCCGGAAGCCGACGATGACGATGCGCTCCCGGTGCTGAGGCACGAAATGCTTCGCATCGATCACCTTGTGCCAGACCTTGTAGCCAAGCTCCTCGGTCAGCGTTTTCAGGATCACCTGGAAGGTCCGGCCCTTGTCGTGGCTGGTCAGATTTTTCACATTCTCCAGCATGAAGGCGGCAGGCCGCTTGTCCCTCAGAACGCGCGCCACATCGAAGAACAGCGTGCCCTGTGTTTCATCGAGAAAACCATGCTGACGGCCCAGAGAGTTTTTCTTCGAAACACCCGCGATGGAGAAGGGCTGACAGGGGAAGCCGGCCAGCAGAACATCATGGTCAGGAATCTCATGGGTCTTGATCGTGGTGATATCGCCATGAAGCGTGTGGTTATCGCGGAAATTTGCCGCATAGGTCTGCTGGGAATATTTGTTCCATTCCGATGTGAACACGCAGTGCCCGCCGATAGCGTCAAATCCCTTCCGGATGCCGCCTATCCCTGCGAACAGGTCGATGAAATTGAAGCGGCTCTCACCAAAGCCGGTGGCCGATCCGCCAGCCATATTCTGCAGCATGTTCAGCGCGGCGCGCCGGGGCGTCCCGTCGCCCCGCTCCCACCGGTATAGCTGGCGGGGACTATAGCCCAGACGGTTCGCCAGCTCCTCGATAGAAATGGCTGCCTGTGCACGGAGCGTTGCGAATTCGTTCTGCATGATACCTCTGGGACGATTTGCGACATAGTGTCGCCATTCGACCCAGAATGCAAGGCGTGAACCATAAATGTTCTATTTATGTTCGCAGGCAAACTAGCAGGCGACGGGTACGCCGAAAAGCCCGGCAATGGAATTTTGACGAGAACCTTGTTGAAGGCACCGGGAACAGGCGGTGCGCCCGCACCTTCATGAGATCACTGGCCCCGACCGGCCGCGCCCAAACTGCCAGCTGATCCCATCCGCCCGCATGATGCCGGACGCCGCCTTGCCGATGTTGCGCTCCAGCACGTCGCGCCAGGGCACGAGGGTAAAATCCCGTGACCGTTCGACGAGTGCGTAGCTGCCGCCTTCCAGATCAACCCTACGGGCGATAGTCCCCTCGATCCGCTCGCCAATTCCGGCAGACGCAAAGGCCTTACCAACGCCCGCCGCCAGATGCTCACCGGCCCGTTGCAATTCGCGCTGGCGAAGCATGTCCATCATGCCCGTCCTGAACCGAAGCGCCCCGCCATTCGGGTCCGCCAATTGCTGCTCGATCAGCCACTGCCGCCGCCCCGCGAGCGCGGTCCGTACCTCTCGCCCGTACCCCACATCGCGCACGGCGCCATGACCACCCTCGGCAAGCTCCCGATCGAGCCAGGTCGGCGCTTCCTTGCCTGCCAGTTCGTCGACCGGGGACCGCGACAGGAATTCCAGCGTGACTGGCCGGTCGCGCTGCCGGGCCCTCGCATAAGCATCGGCGCGGGCAAGATGATCGTCGGGGATCGTCCAGCTTCCATCCGCCAGGCGCTCGGGTCCATTTCCCGCGCGCCGCATCGCCTCGAGCCGCCGGACATGACTGGTGGCGAACGCCTCGCTGGCACTCGGATCGTGCGCCAAATGCAGGTCGATCGAATAGAGCCCACCATTGGCGCGGGCGACCGCATCGACGGTGCGATCAGCCTGGGTCGCCTCGATCCGCGACGGCGCGACCCGTACCGTCGATCCTTCGGGAACCGATGGCGTGGCATCCCCTCGGCCGATATCGACATAATGGACCCGGCCATCGACTCCGTCGACCATCAGATAATGCCGGTCGCGATGCTCATCGGAAATGCCACGCTGAATCACGCGTCCGACGATCGGTTCTCGAAGGTCATTTGCCACGACCTGCTCGACGCCGGCACGGTCAAGCCTGCGGGCGGTCAGTTCCCGCTGCATGAGGCGGATGATGTCGCCGCGCTCACCCGTTCGGCGAAGCGTTTCCTCCAGCCCCTCGGCGAGCCTGTAGCGTCCGCCACCAACATCGTCGGCCAGGCCCATCGCCTTGAGCTTGCGCAGCCGTCCCGCCGCGACCGACTGCTGGAACGGATCGTTGTCCGCCGGTGACACCGTTCGCTCGACGTCCATGCGGCGGACCAGCCGGCGGTCGATCGCGGTCAGCCGTTCCTGGTCGACATCATGGCGCAGGCGCGCCTCGATCTCATGATCGGTACGAGGGCCGAGGTCGAGCGTAACAAGCTCGGACGCGCGCTCGCGAAGCCCGTGCGAAATATACTCCCGCGCGATGACCAGATTGTCGCCCTGGTCATCGACCCCGCGCAGCACGATGTGGGTATGCGGACGCTCGGTGTTGAAGTGATCGACCGCGACCCAGTCCAGCTTCGTGCCGAGGTCCTGCTCGACCTGTGTCATCAGTCGCCGGACATAGGGCTTGAGGTCTGGATATTCCGCGCCGTCTTCGGCGGAGACGATGAAGCGAAACTGATGGCGGTCGCCGGCGGTCCGCTTCAGGAAATCACCGCCATCTGCACGGTCGGTTTCGGGACCGTAGGGTTCGCCCGGCAAGCCCTCGCGGGTCACCCCGTCGCGCTGGATGTAACGCATGTGCGGGCGGGCGGCCTGGCCACTCTTGCCAGCCAAGCGGATCAGGCTCGCCTTCACCACGGCACGGCGCCCGCGAAAACCCGCGAGCCGGTCGCGGCTCGACAGCAACCGCCCCATGCTCGCGCCGCGCCCGATCCGACTGCCGTCGAACCGTCGCGAGCGGACTCCGGTCTTCGTGCCCGCGAGGCGTGCAGCAGCGCGGATGCGTCCGCCATATTTGACGACCTTCTTGCCGTCCTTGCCGCGCCGGCTGCCGAGCTTGGGGGTAAAATCGTCGTCAGACATCACAACGTGCCTCAGTCTCGCGATTTCGGACAGAAAATGGCTGATTTCCGTCATTATTGCCCTGACTGTCTCGTGGTCGCGATTGCCTGTCTCGTGAAAAAAGGATGTGCAGACAAAGGCTTGGCAGGGGTCGCGAGACGCTGCCTTTATCTTGTTTCCCCTTCCTTGCGCTGTCCCCCTCCTTCTCCTGCCAAAAACAGGAAGAGACGACGCCCTGCCGGCGCCGCCCCTCGCCGCGCATTGCCCTGCGATCAGCGGGCATCCAGCATCGCCTGACGGGCCTGAGATCGGTCCTCGACCGTGCGGCATCCGGTCATTCCGTGCGCCCGTCCTTCGCCATCGACCAGCATCGTGGCCGCGAACCAGCACCCGTCGAGCCGGCCGCATATCGCGATCCGATCGAGTTCGCATTCCCCGTCATCGTGGCTCTCGTAGAGGCCGAGCCAGCGCTCCTCACTCCTGGCATCCCAGCGAAAATCCACCTCCTCGGCATCGAGGAACCGCGCCGCCAGGGCTTGTCCTGCCCCGTGTCCGAACTCGCGTTCCAGCCCTGCCACCAGCGCCGCGGTCACCCGATCCGTGACCTTCGCCGATGCCGCTGCGATATCCTGATACATGCCCATGATAACCTCCTCGTGCTGCGTTCCCACAATCGAGAACGGCATTTCGAAGGCGGCTGGCGGAGCGGCTGTCAGGGCCGATGAGCGCAGCGAAGAGCCGCGCAGCGGACGTGGGGGGAACCGATTTGCGCAGCAAATTGGGGGGCACCCGCGGGCCTTGATAGGCGCTGCGCCAGCCGTCACACTGGGCCTGTCGAGACGAACTTCCCCCCTCTCGTGAGCGCGCGGCATGGGCGTCACCGACCCTGCGACAGAGGGGCGAAGAGCGGGTTCGGCGGCGGGGCCCCCACCTCGCCTCCGCTCTCGGGTGCAGCGCCAGCGCGAATGGCAAAAAGGGTGTCAACGCGTGGCAATGGCGCCGCATCCTTCCCCGCCGCCACGGCTCCCGGCGCCACGCTTGCCAGGTACGCCCGGGTCTCGGCCGGCAAGGTTCGCCCGCCCGCAAGGTAAGCGGCATAGCGCGCGGGGCCCGCGTTGTAGGCGGCGAAGAGCCCGGGATAGCCGAAGCGGTCGAACATCAGCCGCAAGTAAAACGTGCCTGCCAGGATGTTGTCGCGCGGCTGGTCTGGATCGGTGCCGAGGCCGAGGCGCGCTCGCATCTCGGCCCAGGTCGCGGGCATGAGCTGCATGAGGCCGAGGGCGCCGACCGGCGAGCGGATCGGGCGGCCATCGAGCGTGGTGCGCCCTGCGCTTTC
This sequence comes from Novosphingobium sp. P6W, assembly GCF_000876675.2. Taxonomy (GTDB): domain Bacteria; phylum Pseudomonadota; class Alphaproteobacteria; order Sphingomonadales; family Sphingomonadaceae; genus Novosphingobium. The sequence continues at coordinate 955,586 of NZ_CP030352.1, read as the reverse complement.
GGCGCGCATGACGCGCTCGATCCAGGCGGTAGGGACGCCGAAGCGCCGGGATGCCTCGCGGATATGTGGCTGCCAACTGGCGACGTTTTCCGCATGGGCGGGCGTCGCCAGGCAGAGCGCCAGTGCCAATCCCAGCAGCGGGCGGGCAGTCCTCAGCGGCGCCACAGCAGCCGCGCCTTGCCGATGATGTCGCCGCCTTCGCTCGCCCCGAAATAGCGCCCGTCGAACGAGGACGGATCGTCCATCAGCAAGAGGACCTGGCCCGTCTGCAGGACCTGGCAACCCTTCCAGGCCGGCATCGCCCGGCCTTTCGCATCCGCTGCCAGCCGCCGTGCCACCGGGCGGCCATCGACGAAAATCCAGGCGCCGAGCGCGCAGATTTCGTTGCCGGCCTGCGCCGCGACGCGCTTCACCAGGGGCACGTTCGTGGGCAGGTAGCGGCGGCTGGCGGCGAGTGCCCGGTAGCCTTCCGGCACGCGGGCGATCACCATGTCGCCGGGCGCGGTCGCGGCACCGGGCGACACCAGATACAGCCCGATCGGCGCACTGGCGCTGGCGTTCCAGACCAGACGCAGGCTCGGGGGTTGGAGGGCAGACCCCAGGACGATGCCACAAGACAGGCCGCCGACGAGCATGCGCCGCCGCATCCTGGCGTGGTGCGCTTTCGCCGCGCGCAGCGCCTCGCCCCAAGCAAACAGCGGCGCGTCGTCGGGCTGGTTGCGACGCCCGCTCATGGCTTCAACACCCGGGCGCTATGCGCGCGCGACCAGGCCTCGAGGTCGTCGATATGGTACTGGATGTAGCGGCTGTGACGACGGAAGACCGGCCCCTTGCCGTCGCGGCGCATGCGGCGCAGCAGGAGGCTGGAGATCTTGAGATAGGCCGCGGCCTGCTCGGTATTGAGGAAGGGGGAGCCGCGCCGGGCGCGGCCGGCCCGGGCGATCTGGTCATCGTCGTCCATGGAAAAGTCTCCTCGTTGGCGCGATCCGAACCATGTGATCGCGACCCCGAGGATGACGGGCGGGATACCGCGCGGTGAGTGTCGAAACGGCCGGAGGCGTTTTCGACACACCCCCAAGGAATTGGCCGAGGAAAAGGCCCCGCGCCGCGTCGGCGCGGGGCCGGCCGTCAGCGCGACCAGATGAGCTTGTGCTCGCCGTTGTCGCCCTGGGTGAGGGTCGCGTAGATCGGCGCGGGGAGCGAGGGATCGTCGAGCTTGAGGCTGAGGTATTCGGCCCCGGTCTCGCGCGCGGCCTTGGTCCAGCCGGCGCCGAACTCGACGCCACCGGCGCTGACGCGGTGGTCGGGCGCCTTGTCGTGGTCGCGCGCGACGGGGCGGATCGTGGCCTTGACGCGAAGGGTCAGGGTGCGGATTTCGCCGTTGAAGATACCGTCCTCGTTGCGGGTGAAGGTGCCGATCTGTGCCATTGAAGTTCTCCTTGGTGCGTGCTCGATTGCCGCCCCATGCGGCCTCGATGGCGGACGAAGGGCGGCGGCGCGCCGGCGTGCACCCGCAGGGCCGAAGCGGTAGCGGAGGGCGGCGAAGACACACGTTTCTTGCCTCGCGAGGAAGCCCGCAGGGCGGGGAAGAAACGGGGGGCGCAGCCGTTGCACGCACGAGGCGCGACGCCGCCAGGACAGCCATGAACAGAGGCGCTGGGGCGGCAGGCAATCCACCCGGAAGGCGACCATAAGCGCAGCGGTGCTGCGAAACGCCCGTCCGAGACGGCCAATTTGGCGGCGATCGGGCGCCCCTTCACCGGCCAAATCGAGCGCGCCGCTAGCGCGCGGCGACCACGCGCGAGAGCGCCGGGACCGTGGCGCAGGCCGGGGTGCCGTCCCTGGCGGTGCCGCAGACGGTGATGACGAGAACACCGCCGATCGAAGCCCGATCGAGCAGGTCGCGCTCGACATCGTGGATGTCGATCTTCATCCGGCGACTCCACGGCGAGGCGGGATCGCCTGCGGCCTCGCCGACGCGGACATAGACGAAGCGGCGCGTTGGCCCTTCGCGGCGGACCTGGTCACCGAGGAATTTCGGGCCCGGGGAAATGCGCACGACGAAGTCGAAGACGAGGGGTTCGCCTGCCAGCGAGCGCTTGGGATCGAGCGGCCCGCCGTCCTTCGCCTGCAGGCTATAAGGCACACCGAGGACGGGCCGGTCGATCACGATCCGCATGCGAATATGGGTCTGGTCGGCCTTGCCCATCGTCTTCGCCTCGTCCTTCGAGCCGGCGCGGCGACGAGGTCGCGCGCACCCTTTGCGAGCCTATGTACCCTCCCCTCGCGCAGCGATCCAGCCCCAGGGCCGAGCCCCAACACCGCGCGGCCGAGCCGCCGAACGAAGTCGGGCGGCGAGGCCGCGCGGCGCAAAAAATGGGCGACAAGCGGGCGGGCATGACCCGCCCGCTCCCTCCGTCACGCCGCCTGGGGAAGCGACGGCTCTTCTTGCTCGGGCGCGGTCGGCGCTGCGCTGGCTTCGCGCGCAGCGACGACAGCGGCGTGCGCAGCCACGCTCCCGACCCCGCCGCGCTCGGAATAGGCCGAGGGAGGGAAGGGCATCCAGCGCGGCACCCAGCGCTCGACCTTGGCCCGGCCATCGGAGCCCGCCAGATGGTCAGCGACGATCTGCTTCAAGGTCCGCGTCTTTTCGCCGGCATTGGCGCTGGCGACCGTCTCGCCCGCGACGTCGGCGACGATCCGGCCCAGCACTTCGCGGTCGCGCAGCAAGGAGAACAGGGCATCGTCGGCCTGCCACCAGTCCGCCATGGCGACGCCGATCTCACTGCCGACCGCGTCGACGGCGGCGCTGCCCGCCGCCATGGTCTCGCCGATGACGACCGTGACGACTTGCATCACAGCCGCGTCCGGAAGCGCCACCAGCCGCAGGAACAGGCCGACGAGACCGTGGCCATCGACGCTGCCACCAGTCAAGGTCGGCTCGTCGTCGGCGAACCCGAGCAGGCCGAGCACCGCGCGCCGACGGGCGTCGAAGACGGCCTCGCCCCGGCAGGTCTCGACACTTTCGCGCACCTCGTCGTTGCGGGTCGCCTGCGGCTCGGCGCGCACGCTCCACAGGGGCGAGCCGACGATCGCATGGGCGACCATCAGCCGCAGCGCGATCGCGGGATGGTCGAGCAAGGCGGCGCGCACGGCGGCATGGCGGTGCAGGTCGACATAGCCTTGCAACGTCGAGGTCGGTTCTGGCCGAGTGGGTTTTGCGGCTGGCTCCACCTCGCCGCGCGCGATGCGCCGGGCCTCAGTGCAAGTCACGTAGCCCTCGTGAAAGATCACTTCGCCGGTGCCGCGCACATCCAGATAGACCCGCCCGCCCTTGCGCTTGGCGGCCTTCTCGAACTCCCAGGAATGAAAGTGCTCGGATGGCGGGACGACGACAACATCGGCCCACCCCTGTTCGAGATAGGCCTCGCGCCGCGCCGCGATGGCGGCGTCCTGCGCCGCCCAGAAGGTATCGGGATCGGTGAAATAGCGATCGTCGCCGAACAAGTCGGCGATGGTCGCACCGCCGAAATCATCGATGTCGAACAGCGCGAAGCGCGCCGGGATCGACTGTCCGCCAAACAGCCATGCCTTCAACTGGTGCCCGGTCGGGACATAGGCGTCCGGGTCGTCATGGAGCGCCAGCCACGCCTTCTGCTGGCTCTTGCTGGCAAGGGTCAGGTGGCGCACGGTCGCCCGGTCGATCTTCGCATCGTGGTAGAGCCCCCGGATTCGCGGCAAGAGGTTGCCGAGCGCGAGAACGCGCCGAATGGTGAGGTCTGGCAGGCCGAACGTCGCGGCGATGTCGGCGACCCCGCGGCCCTCGCGGACCAGCCGGGTGAAACTCTCCCACTGGCGCACTTCGTCGGCATCGAGACGGGCCATGTTCTCGATCATCGAGGCTTCGAGCGCGGCGGCGTCGTCCCCGTCTTCGAGGATGCCGCATGGCAGCAGCAACGCCTCTGGGTCGAGATCGCCCGCGCCGCGCCGCTCGTCGGCGACGTGGTCGAGTTTCATCGGTTTCACCTTTCGAGAGGTGCCGGTCCCGTCCTTCTTTGGAAAAGCAGGCGGGACCGGCACGGGATGGCGGCACGGACGCGGCCGCCTCGCGTCATCCCGCCATCAGGACGGCGGAAACTCTGGGTCCGGGCCGTGACCTTCGTTCCTTGGAGCGTCGCGGCGCAGGAGGGCCTGCGCCCACAGGATCGAGCCGGCCCGGCGCGACCAGTCGGCCCATGTCGAGAGCGGATGGGGCGTCTCGAACGCCATGTCGCGCTCAATGCCGAGGCCGTAGGGCAGACGGATCGCGGCGAGTTCGGACAGGCTGAAGGTGCCGAGTTCCGGGCAGCCGAAGCCGAGGTCGGCAAGACCGAACAGGGTATCGCCATCCTCGAGAAGTTCGCTCGCCAGCCACGTCGCGGCGCCAATCGGATTGAACAGCTTGAGCAGCGGGACCGGGTCCGGTTCGGCCGTGCCGCCGCGCGCGGCGATGGCGCGGCGGATGGCATTGGCGCGCAAGGCGTCGCGGATATCGGGAGGAAGCAGGATCATGCCGCAATTCCTTCGCCGAGGTGTTCCGCTTGCGTGTCGCGGTGCCGGGCAAGCAGCCAGTCGGCAGCCTTCGAGGCGGCGCTGGCGGCGCGGAAGATCGCGCGGTTGTCCTCGCGCAGCACCGATAACCATGCACCCAGATAGTCGGCATGACGGACGGTGGGGACGATGCCGAGCGCGGCACACAGGAAAGCCGAGCCCATTTCCGCGACGAGTTCCTCGCGGGCATAGTCCTTGCTGCCGAAGGGATGGCGCAAGTCGCGGCCCAGCCGGGTGGTGTGGCCGGTGGCGTGGGTCAGTTCGTGCAGGCAGGTCCGGTAATAATTGACCTGATCGAAGAAGGCAGGCTGCGGCGGAACCTGCACGACATCGGCGCCGGGAGCGTAGTAGGCCTTGTCGCCGGCGATGCGGAACGCGACACCCGACGCGGCGATGACCTCCTCGGCCACCGGCACGATCTCGCGCTCGGGCAACGGCGCAGGCTCACAGGACAAATCTTCACGCAGACCGTCGCACTGGGCGAGGTTAAAGACGGTGAAGCGCTTGAGGAAGGGAACGGCGCGGGCCTTCTCGCCTGCGTCGGCGGCGCGCTCGGCCTCGGCCTTCGGAGTGAAGCGATCGGCGTAGACCACGGTGACACCACGCTCGCCCTTGCGCACGCAGCCCCCGGCTTCCTGCGCCTGCCGGAAGGTCAGCCACGCTTGCGACGGCCAGCCACGATCGATGACCGCGCCCCACAGCAAGAGGATGTTGACGCCTGAGTAGGCGCGAGAGGTCAGCGCATTACGCGGCAAGCCCACTCCCGCCGTCCTGACGCTTCCCCACGGCTGGACCCAGGGCACCCGCCCCGCCTCCAACTGCGCCACGATCCGGTTCGTCACTTCGTCATAGAGATTGGCGCGTTCGGTGGTTTTCGCATCGCCGGCCTTGCGGCGCACGCTGCGGCTTGATGATCTGGGCATGACCTGTCCTTTCACGCCACCCTCAAAAAAGGCACATGGCCTCCCCGCAAAGGCGGGGGTGGGCGGCGAAAAGCGACCAAGAGGCCCGGGCCAGCGGACGAGGACACCGAAGGGCGGAACGAACGTGGAGCACCCCGGACGCGCGCAGCGCGCGGGGTTGTCCTCGCCCGCGACGGGCCTAGCCGGGAGCGCCGGCCACACCCGCCACGCCGGGAGAGGCAAACGAACAGCGCCGCCGCGCGCCGCGCGGCGTCCGCCCTAATGCGCCAGCGATCGTTACCGGCAGGCCGAGACCCGTGCCAGCGGGGCTCGGGGGCGCTGCGGCAGCAAGCCCTAGAGCGCGCTCGCAGCAAGGCCGCGAGGCGCCATGATCACCAAGCTTTGTTGAAAAAATTTGATACGATCAAAGCGAAGTCCACGCCGCCCCCATTCTAGAACGAGGACGTCATGGTCTCTTCAAGCCCTGCAAGCACACCAGGCGGCCAAGCCGCTTTCTCGAAGGCCTCAAGGGCAGCTATAGAATCCGGCTCGGTTCGATTGCTCTTGGAGACCTGCAGAAGCAACGAAGCCCTGTCCCTAGAAAAGATAGATGCGAAAGGGATGCCGGGGAGAGCGGCGATCAAGACACCGGTACCAAACCGCTCTGCCGCGCAATCGCATGGCCACGCGAGCACGCCGAGGTCACCCGGCCTCGCCCGGCCAGGATTCCAGGACCGCGGCGGGTCCCGCCCTGCACAGCAAGGAGCCGGTCGCAACAAGGCGCCGTGCCAGCGACTTTCGGTGCTCACCGTCCCCGGGCCAGTCGCCTGGACCAAGGAAGCGCTCGGCGATTTCGCGCAGACTCGCCCCGGCAGCGCGCGCGTCCGCCGCGAGAAGCGCGAGATGCTGGCGGCGCAGCCGCTTCGCATGGTAGCCGGGAGCGTGTTGAAGGTAGACACGCCGAAGGGCTGCCATCTGCCGGCTCAACCTCTCGTCCGCGACGATTTCGAAACTGAGCAACACTGGCCGGGCGGGCAGCCTTCCCTCGAAAAGGTCGATTCGCGCGATGTCGCCGCGGCAGTCGAACGCAATATGCTCCCCATCTGCGTCCTCGACGCGGCGCGCCCCACGCGCCCGAGCATCGAAGCGACAAGGCCTATCCGATTGTTCGGGTGCGATGCGGGCGCGCAGGACGCACGGGTCCAGGGCGGCGGACCATACCGGCACCACCTGCGTACAATCCTCCCCTGGATTCTCGGCGAAAGTGCAGCCCCCATTCGCGCGCCGTGAATACCGTACCCGATCCGACCTGCCGATCGTCACCACTGGTCCGGCCGGCGTCGGACGCCTTCCATGCGGCGCGGTAAGCCGGGTCGCGCCGGAGCACCTCCCACGCGAGCCCCCCGCGTCCCCGGCGCGACAAGGCAACAAGCCGGTGGGCAAGCGAACCGACCATCACGACCGGGAAAAAGGCAGCGTACACCGATGAATGTCGCGATCGGTCCGCCGCAAGCGCCGCGTCGACGCTTGGGCTATTTGTGGACCTACCGTGTCCATGGCGCGCTCACCAGCCCTGCGCATGTACCCCCTTTCGCCAAGGACAGCCGATCGGCATGCGACCGGCGACGCCCGCCGCCCCGCGCGGGTGGGGACATCGCTGCCCGCGAAGATCGCGGCCATTGCGCGCGGTTGTCACCCCCCGAAGATCAGGGGGCAGTTTTTTGAAGGGCCGCACGAAGGCGCTGGGGAACGACCAGGTGCGCCTTGGGGTGTCGGCGCAACGGACTGCAAAGCCAGCACCGGGCCCGCGAACAAGGCGGGATCGGCGCGCCGCAAGCACAGCGATCAAGCGCGCCGAGACCGCCGGCTCCGGCCGGCGGCACCCGGGAGGCGACACCAATGACCACCGGCATGCATACTGTGACTGGTTGGTCGCCCGGAGACCCCGGACCTGCAAGAAAATTCAGGCCGGCATTCCCATCGCACCGCCGAACATCGCATCGCAAAGACCACGTTCGGCCCCGCCACCCCAAACGGCGGCGAGTCCCGCTCCGTGGATTGCCGGGCACGCTATCCCCTGCCCGGCGAGATCACCTGCATACGCGGCGAGCATCGGGCTTCTAGCGCTGACGGGGTGACAAACGGACCCGCCAGGATCTATGCACGGCTGTGCGCAGTAGTGACCGGTCCCGGCAAGGGACTGGTTCCGCTGGTAAACCTGCAGAAGACCGCTTGATCGCAGACGGGCGGAAGGAGGTGCGATACTGGTGCGAACGACAGGTGACACCATGGGGCTCGGCTCAGATTTCCCGCCGATCGCTGGCTCAGCGGACCGCCGCTTCGCGCTGCCGTACTCTAGAAGGCAACCGCAGTGACGGAGGACATTGACACCCTCGCCGCCCGGCTCTCGCCGCGCCACCGCGAATGCCTCTGGCATGTCTTCCAGCTTCGGATTTCCAAGGAAATCGCCGCCGAACTGGGAATCGGCGTCGGCACGGTGGATTCGTACATCTCGGAAGCGGTGGCGATCCTGGGCGCGCCAAACCGGCGCCGCGCCGCCGAAATGCTATACGGCGGGAAGGAGCCGGCGGCCCCCGGGAAATTCGAGGGAGAATTGCCGGGGGTAGCCATGGCCTCGAACGATGATCCATCCCCGGGCCAAGGGTTGCAGGTCGGCGACTGGCAGGTGCTGCTTCCCTTTCGTCACAAGGGAGTTAACCGCAATGATCTCGGACCTATCCACCGCCTTTTCTGGTTCATCCTTCTCGTCCTCGCCGCCGCCGCCAGCTTCGGAATGCTCGCCGTCGGCCTCGAGGTCCTCTCCCGGCTTCTCGGCAGCGATTGAGGGCGGAATGAGCGGCGGCGGACCGGCAGTCGCCACGCTGGCCAGCGACCTGCATGCCTACGAGAAGCTGCTCCAGACGCTTTTCGCCAAGGGCGGCGAACTGTCGACCTCCGCGATCCTCGCGCAGATCGGCCGCAATGTGTCACCCGTGGCAGGCCACCAAGTCCTTGCCGCGATCAGCAATGCACAATTGCTGACATCGAGCGCACTTGGCCATGTCGCCGAGGCCCACCGCATGCTCGAAGTGCTCGGCCGCAAGCTCGGGATCGACGTGGAGGCCTTCGGCGACGTCCTCAAGCCGCCGTCGAGTGCGATCGGTGCGGATCAACCCAGGCTCGGCGGATGATCCACGGTCGTGATGATGCGGACCTGCACCAAAGATGACGCAGATCGCCGCCTTTCTCGTCCTGATCGCATTGCTGGCAATACATGCCGCGTGTCGTGGCGGCGCCCCGGAGCGCCTAACGGCAATCGCCATGCTGGTTGCGGCGGTCGCGACCAGCATGGCGAACATGCAGGCTGCGTTGCCTTTCCGCGATGTGGAATGGCTGCTCTTCTGGATCGATGGAGCGCTTTTCGCGGCGCTGCTTGCCATCGCGCTCACGGCGAACCGGTTCTGGCCGCTCTGGGTCGCCGCGATCCAGTGCGTGGCACTCGCTGCCCATGCGGCGCGTGCCTTCGATGCCGCAATCCTGCCGCTGGCCTACTGGTGGATCATCGGCAAGCTGTCCTATCCGATGCTATTCCTGCTCGCGGTCGGAACCGAGCGCCACCATCGACGCAGGCGTCGCGGCGCCCTCGACCCGGCGTGGAGCCGAACCGGGCGATGGCAACCCCAGTGATCTCGAAGCCAGGGCTCGCGCCGAATGCGACAATGCGCCAGCAGGGCTCAGTCGCACGAGGACGAGCGCAGGCCAGCTGGGTGACGATACCGCCGTGTTGCGGCCGGACCCGCCCCGCCGAACAGCATGACCGTGCCGGATCGGCGCAGGCCACTGCCCGCGCAACGAAGGGAATTCCACCCTGTTCCGCTCGAGCGCGGAACAGGGCATGGCCGGAATGACAGGGATGCCGAACGAGGACCTGCGGGCCCAATCATGCCGGGCCCTTGCCAGGATGCGAGAGGCGACGAGCGAATGCTTCGACCGGCATTTCGCACTGACGCCCCGCCTCGACATGCTGGCCCAGCTCTATCTCGCCGAGCGCGAGCATCGCCCGCTCTATGCCTGGAGTTTGTGCATCGCTTCGCAGGTCCCGGCATCGACCGCACATCGCAAGATCGGCGAACTGGAACGGCATGGCCTTGTCGCCTGCAGCCGCGGTGCGCATTCGGACATCAGCAACGACCGGAGCAAGCGGCACGGCGACAACCGCTACGTTCGCGTCAGCCTGACACCGGAAGGCCGGAAAAAGATAGGCCGGCTGCTCGACCACTTCGCGTGCATCTGGAACAGCGCCGGCCCCAGGGACGCGACGGGCTCTTTGCCATAGGCCAGGGCGCACCCGAGATCGCAATCGACAGGCCGGCGGTTACTGCCTGCAAACACGCGGTAACCGTACAGGACCGCATCGGCACGGCGCCGGCAGGAGGCTGGTAAGCCGTGAGTGGTCCCACGCGGACCGAACGGGGAGCCTCCGAGCGGGCGAGAACCGGGGCAGGCGGACTGGCTGCTGCCCGAAGGACGGAGAATCATGATGGCCCCCGAACCCGTGACAGCACATCATATCCATGGCCTCGTCAGGCAGGAGATCGTCGCGGGAGCCTACACGCCCGGCATGATACTCAACCTCAACAGGCTCACGCATGAATTCGGTACCAGCACCACACCTGTCCGTGACGCCATGAACCGTCTCGTGGGCGAGCGCCTGGTAGAACATCTTCCGGGCGGCGGTTTTCGCGTGCGAGCGCTCAGTCCCGACCGACTGGCCGGGCTCTATGAATGGCATGGCCAGTTGCTCCGGCTTGCGCTTGCCAGCCCCTTGCCGGAAAGCGTGCGAGAAGAGGTCAGCGTGCTTGCGCGCCGGTTGGACGAGCCAGGACACGTGGCACCAGTCGCCAGCGAGGCGTTCGGGATCGTGGTCTCGGTTTCGCGCAACGAAGAACTGGCGCAGGCGTTCGAGGCGGTCGCCCTCACACTCGCGCGCGCACGGGCCCTCGAGCATCTGGTGATCCCCGGTGCCGTCGACGAACTCTCGCAGGTCATCGCGACGATCGCGGCGAAAGACATCGCCGCATCGCACCGGATCGTAGGGCGCTATCATCGAAATCGAATCCGGTTGAGCCCGCGCATTCACAATATGCTCCGACCAACAACCGCGGGGATCGGACAAAAGAGGCAATGAATTTTATCAACTTTCACGCAAAAAACACTGTAACGGCCTGACGCATCGGACTGACTCTCATTTCGGGACAATACAAGTTCGCGCGCGTTGAGGTCGCGTCTTATCCTTATCGTGCCGCAATCAAGCGGCGAGAAGGAGTAGACGAAATGGAACGCACCAGCGAAGACCGCCGTGACGACGTCGTCGAACTCGGCGCGGTGAGCGTCGAAACCAAGGGCATCGTCGGCAACCCCGTCGATGCGCCCGCAGGCCAAGGCCTTGCCGGCATCCTCGACGACTGATCGACCGCTTGGCGCATCCCCGGGGATGCGCCAAGCACCGTCCTTTCGGAGCAGGCGCTGCCTGCAACATCCAGCATGCAGGGAGCCAGAATGCCCCATGGCGCACTCGCAAATATCCTGGTGCCAAGTCGGCTCGCATATCGTCGTCATCGACATTCGGCGCGACACCTACCTACAATTGCCGCCTAGCCTTGTCGAAGCCTTCCATGCCCTGCGATACGCCGGCAGGCCCGGAGGCGGGCCCGCCGAATGTCTCGAAGCACTCGCGCGGATCGGCCTATGCGACAAGGATTACACCCGTCCGGCCGAACAGCCCACCATCCGTGTCCCAGCGCATGATATGCCTCCGCCTGCAGTGGGCTACCGGCGGCCACCGCCGCAGACGATGATGGCGGCGCTCGCCCGGATCATCACCGCGCGCCTCGCGGTCCGCGCGCTTCCCCTGCGCGTGCTCGCGCAGCGGGTTCGGCGCCTCGAGACCTGGCCATCGCGGCCCATGGCCCAGGCCGACGTGGCGGCACGAACCGCCGTGTTCGTGCAGGCGCGGCAGCTTCTACCCGCGCGGGGGGCCTGCCTGCCCGACTCCATCGCGCTGGTGCACTTCCTGCGCGCGCGCGAAATAGCATGCAACATGGTGTTCGGCGTGCGGCTCGACCCGTTCGAGGCGCATTGCTGGGTCCAAAACACCGATGCCATCCTGGGCGATACGCACGAACGCGTCTCGTGCTTCACCCCGATCCTGCAGCTATGACACTCGCATCCTACTTCGGCGTAGTGGCGCTCGAGAAGGACCGGCCCGCACCTGCCCGGATGGCCTCCCCGGCGATAGCGGCGGAAATGGGACTGGCGCCTTGTGTCTCTTCGACGACGTACGTCCTGTTCGCTGCCGGACCGGCCGAGACCGTCAGCGGCATGCCCGCGGCCACCCATGTGGTAGGACCCGCTTTCGCCCGCCCTGCGGACGGACAGCCGTTTGTCGCGAAACACGATCGCAACGCCGCGCCGGCCGGCTTTCTCGAAGCCATCGAAGCGCGATGGGGTGCGTTCGTGGCATGGACCGCCAACGAAGCCACCGGCGAGGTCTTCGTCTATCGCGATCCGTCGGCGCGCTGCGCCTGCTATTATACACGCTGGGGCGGCGAACTCGTCATCGCGTCCCATCTCGACTTCATCGAGGCTCTGAGTGGTCGCGCCAACGCGATCAACTGGGCCGTGATCGCCGATGAACTGCTTTATCCCGACCTCGTTGGACGCTCGAGCGCGATCCTCGGCATCGAGGAAGTCCTCCCGGGCGAGATCGTGCGTGTCGGGCGCGAGGGGGTCCACCACCATGCGTTGTGGACTCCAGCGAAGTTCATAGACGAGAGGCGCGTTCCCTCTTTCGAGCAAGCGGAGCACGATGTCGCGCGGGCGGTGGAGCGGTCATGCCGGGACTGGTCCGCGCTCATCGGGCCCGTGGCACTTACGCTCAGCGGAGGTCTCGATTCCTCGGTTCTCGCGGCAACGCTGCCCGCTCTTCGCCACTGCATCACGCTGGTCAGCGGGACGGGGAGCGGCGACGAAAGGGCTTTCGCCGCCGAAGTATGCCGGCATCTCGACTTGCGCCCGCATCAGCGTAGCTTGTCCCCGAGCGACGTCACCTTGCGCCTGTCGAGCGCCGAGCGGCGTCCCCGTCCCTCGACGCGCGCTTTCACCCAGAGCATCGTCAAGCATGCCGGGGCGGTCGCAAGAGAATTCGGAGCGTGCGCGATCGCCTATGGAAGCGGCGGCGACAACGTGTTCTGCTTCCTGCGTTCGGCCACGCCGGCGAGCGACCGGCTCGAAGCCGAAGGGTTCGGCGCGGGATATCGACGCACTGTGATGGATGTTGCGGCAGTGACCGAGTGCTCGCCGTTACTCATCGCCCGGCGGTCACTGCAAAAGCATCTTCGCCGCCGCCGGGCCTGGACATGGCCGCGCGACGAGCGCCTGCTCGCGCGCGGGCTGCTTGAGGCCCGGACGTCGCATCTTGGCCACCCCTGGCTCGACGAATTCGCGGCCCTCCCGGTCGGCAAGCGCGAGCACATAGCGGCAATCATGCGGGGCCTCGCACTGGTGGACTATCTCGACGGCGAGGACGGCGTGCCGGTCATCTACCCGCTCCTCTCGCAGCCGGTCCTGGAGGCCTGCCTGCGCCAACCGACTTGGCTGTGGTACCGAGACGGCGTCAACCGGGCGATCGTGCGCCGCGCCTACGCCGGGAAGCTGCCGACCGGGATCGTCCAGCGTGCCTCGAAAGGCGGCTTCACCGGCCTGGTACGAAGCCTGTACCTCGACAACCTCGCGCAAATCCGCAGCATGCTGCTCGACGGCGAACTGTGCGCACGCGGGATCGTCAACCGCCAGGCGCTCGAAGCCAATCTGGGCAAGGTGCCCGACGCGCAAGATCACATGTATGTGCGGATCATGCGGTTCGTCGATGTCGAGGCCTGGCTGAGCGCACGTCGTGGCTGATCACCGCCGCGCTCATTGCGACGCGCGCTCGCGCGGCTTGAACCACCGCTGGAACCAGGCAAGGTTGCGCTCATAGACCGCGAGCCGATGCGCAGGCTGGAGCTTGACGTGACCTTCGTCCGAAAACACGTACATCTCGGTCGGCCAGCCGGCGTTCTTCGCGGCGGCATAAGTCGGCAATGCGAAGCGAAATTCCTCCTCCCCCGCCTGGATCAGCAGCGGTACCGGCGGAAGTGCGCCGAGATTGGGCACCAGCGATCCCTCCTTCCAGAAGCCGGGGCGATCCTCGTTGAACTTAGGATATCCGGTCCTGGCGTACCAATCCTCGAACCCCGGCCCGAGGTTCGCCATCATCGTCGCCTCCTCGCAACATGTGCTGAGCGCCACGGCCTTGAACAGGCGCGAATGGACGAGCGCGAACGTCGCCGTGGTGGCGCCGTCGCTTTGTCCGGTGATGCCGATGCGCGCAGGGTCGGCGATGCCGCGCGCGATCAGGCGCTCGACGACGATTTCGAGCGAGGACTGTACGCTGCGCCGGTCGGACCAGTCCTTCTGGTTGGCCTTGAGGAAGGCGAAGAGGTCGAGCGGCGGCCCCTGGAGCCCATACCACGGCGGCCGATTGAAACTGAGGACGGCAAAGCCCTTGGCCGCGAACAGCTGGATCGGGAATTCGTCGGCGGTGCCGCCCCGCAGGAACCCGCGCGAATCATACTGGACGACGATGAGCGGCACCGGATGGCCCGGACGGTAGTCGGACGGGAGGACAAGGTCACCGAAGGTCTCGATGCCGAACGCATTGCGCCAAACCATGCGCTCGGGCCGGCGAAGCCGGATCGCGGCGAACTCCGGATTGGGATCATAGATGGTGCGGACCTGGCCGGATCCCCCGTCGACGCCGATCACATGGCGCGGCGCGGTGTCGCTTTCCGCCGCACAGACCAGTTCGATGGGCCCAAGCTGGCAGCCAAGCCACGGATCGTTAGTCGTGTGCAACACGCGGGGCGCGCCCTTGCCAAGGTCCCAGCGCAGCAACGCCATCTCGCTGCGGGCGACGCCTTGTCGGCGCAGGAACAGGATCGTGCGCGGATCGCGCTTCCATAGCCCGACCACGTCGGTGCAGGCCGACTGCGGACAAGGCAGCTCGCGCCCATTCATTGAAACATGGAGAACGTTGGGCTTGAACAAGGCGCCCGGGTCGACCGGTGCGAGCCAGGCGCGATCGGTGCCGCTGCCGACTGGCAAGACTTGCGTAGCGCCGGCTGGCCAGCCGGGCGTTCCGTCCGGCGCCAGTACGAGCCGTTCGGCCGGCAGTGCAGGACGCGGAGTTCGATCGGCCAGCGCGATCACGTCGATCCGGCTGGGTGTGGAGGACGGCGGATGGGGGCGCCCGCCGGCAATGGGCCAGAATCGCACGTCATAGCGCCAGCCGCTCGGTGCCTCGCCTTCGATCCGCCGTTCCTCGTCGAGAAGCGCGGGGCGACTAGCATAGACGATCGCCGCGCCGCCCGGCAGCCACTGGAAGTCGTCGATCGACACGGGCGAGCGCGTCATTTGCTCCTCGCCCGATCCATCGGGGCGGACCAGGAAGACTTGCATTACGCCGCCGATGGCCTTGGTGAAGGCGAGCCGGCGACCGTCGGGGGACCAGCGCAGCACCGACGGTACCGGGGCACCGCTCACCAGCCCGGAAAACCCGTACTTGTCGAACGACAGCCGGATGATCTCGCCGCCATCGGCGACGATACGCGGCGGCGCCGTGCCGATGGTTTCCTTGACGACGATGCCGGTACAATAGCGGTTGGAGGAGGGATCGCCGCGGCGAAGCTGCAGCGCGACATGCCGGCCATCGGGAGAGAGCGCGGCCGGTGGGCCAGGATAAGTATCGAACTGCATGCCCCCGAAGTCGCGCAGCCGTGCCAGGTCAAGCGCGGTGATCTCACGCTGCGGCGCCGACGGCGCCATCGCGGGAGGCAACAGGTCGCAGGGCGGCTGGCTTGCCCACGATGCGACCGGAACCAGCGAGATGCCAAGGATTACTCCGCCCAAGGCGGTACGCAGTTTCTTTTTACATGCCCGGCGAACTGCAAGACGAGGCAGCCGGCCCGCAGCGGCAGATGACGACCCGTCGCCACCCAAATCAATGTCCTTCATCGCTCACCACTCCTTGGTGAGCGAGACGCTGATGAAGCGTCCGATCGCGGACTGGTTGGTGGAGTCGTAGCTGACGTAATAGTCGGCCACCGGCCGCGCGTAGGCGGGCTGGTCGTTGAGCAGGTTGCGCACGGCGAGCGCGAAGCCCACGCCCGGGATGAGCCCCTGCGGGGACGCACGATAGACGACCGCGAGATCGAACGTGGTTTGGGATCCGACGCGGACTGCGGGGACGCTGCGGGTGTCTTCGACACCGCCGGTATAGTTGGCGAAGGCGGAGGCGCTCAAGGAACCCCGCGTCCATGTCGCACCTGCCCTGCCCCGCCAGTGCGGCGGATTGAAGATCGTGCCGGCAAGTTCGGTGTACGGCAGGGCGGGGTCGAGCCTCTGGCGCGACTGCAGCCAGGACGCCGAGCCGTTGAACGCGAGCGTATCGCCTGAGCCCAGCCGCGCCTCGTAGCGTACCGTAAGGTCGAGGCCCCGGATTCGCTGGCGCGCGACGTTGAAGAACGTGTTGTAGACCGCCGCGACGACCGCATCCGGGTCATAGGCCAGGCCCGAATAATTGTAGAGTGGTACGGGCGATGCCGCGATCAGTTCGGATTGCAGGGCGGCCGAGGGATAGGGATCTACGAAGTCGTCGAGCGTTCGCGCGCCGAGCGCGGTGTAGAAGACGGTGCCCTGGAACGGCTGCGCGACCCTGTCGCGATAAGCGATCTCGAAATAGCTCGCCTCCACCTGCAACCCGGGGACGGCGCGGGGATGCGCGGCCAGCGTTGCCGACCATGAGGTTGCGCGCTCGGGCTTGAGCGCCGGGTTGCCGCCATTGGTGAACAGCGCCGTCGCACCGGCCGGGTAACCGGCGCCGCCCAGGGTCGTCGCGGGATAGAGGAAGGCATATTGCGGCTGATACTGCTGGTAGAGCGTCGCCGCCTTGAAGGACTTGCCCCAGGATGCCTTGAGATCGATATCGGCGCTCGGCGCATAGATCACGCCCAGCTTGGGCGTCAGGACGTCGTCGATGCCGGGATATTTCTCGTAGCGCAGCGCGCCGCTCAGCGACAGGCGATGGATGGCGGTGACCGCCTGCCCGGGCGAGACCAGCGGGACGTAGATTTCGCCGAAGCCATAATAGCTATCCTGATGCGCGTCGATCGGCTCGGGCAAGCTCGCGGAGCGGTTGAGGTAACCATTGTCGCGGTAGCCAGCACCGGCAGCGAACCTTACCGGGCCCGCCGGCAGGTCGATGACATCGCCTTGCGACGTCGCCTCGAGCGACTTGACCGAATTGCAGTAGCAATAGGGATAAGCGCTGACCGCGCCGGCCGTGGTGGTGGTGAACTGCCGGGTATCGGTGTGGTCCTCGCCGTAGACCCCGCTCAGCGTGAAGGACAGCGAGGGGGTCGCCTCGAACGTCAGCGACGGCGCGACCGCGAAGGACTGGTTGGTCGGCTCGGTGGTATAGCGCGCGGAGCCGGGCACTTGCAGAACGGTGGACGAACGCCGCCAATTGTAGAGGCCATCGAGGCTGAAGGTCAGGTCAGGCCCAAGTTCGTGGTGCAGGCTCAGCACGGCACTGTGCCGCTTTTGCGCGGGAAGGAGGGTGCTGTTCCCGGGCATGTAGTTCGTGAAGTCGCGCTGACGCGCGGTGATCGCCGTATCGCGCTCGAAATCATAGGTGGCGACGAGGCCGCCGCCGTCCCACAGCGTTCCCGCGACAAGGCTGTACTGCTGCTGCGTGTTACCACCATCGGTCGCGGCACCGAGCCGCGCCGTGGCGGAAACCCCGTCATAGTCCTTGCGCAGGATGATGTTGGCGACGCCGCCGACCGCGTCCGATCCATAGACCGCCGAAGCGCCGTCGGCGACGATCTCGATGCGCTCGACCGCGCCGAGCGGGATGGCATTGACGTCGATCGCCTGGGTAAACGAGCCGTAGGCGAGCCGATGGCCGTTGAGCAGCGTAAGCGTCGCATCGGGCCCGAGCCCGCGCAGATTGATGCTTGAACCCGAGTTCTGGTTGTTGTTGCTGCCCGGTGCTCCCGGCGCGACGCCCGGGTTCTGGCCGCCGGCGAAGCTCTGCGGCAAAGTACGCACGACCTCGCCGAGGTCGGTCTGACCGGCCCGGGCGATGTCGCGGGTGGTGAGCGTGGTGACCGGGGAAGCCGGCGGCGCCCCGCGAATGCGCGAGCCGGTCACCAGGATCGCGGAATCGTCACCGCGGGATGCCGCCGGGACTTGCGGCGCTTGCGATCGCCCCACGACAAGGACACTCCCGTCCCGCTCGACCGCGACAAGGCCGCTTCCCGCCAGCAGGAGATCGAGTGCCTCCTCGAGCGTATAGGCGCCGTCGATCGGCGCGGCGGACTTGCCTGCCACGGCGCCTGGCGTGAAGATGATCTCGCGCCTGGTGGCGCTGCCCAGCGCGCGCAGCGCATCGCCAAGACCCTGCGCGCGCAAGTGCAGTTCATGGCGTGGTTC